>NZ_SCMM01000074.1:0-14867 GCF_005503345.1 Ramlibacter sp. 2FC | reverse complement strand
GGCCCCAGGCGTTGCGACGCCGCCCTGCCCCTCCAATCCGACTTCTACGCCCGCACCAGCCCGAGCACCCGCTTGCTGCGCTGGGGCATGGCGGCGTCGCAACGCCTGTGGCCCACGCTGGCCGTGCGCGCGGCTGCGCGCCTGTTCGGCACGCCCTGGCCGCCGCGCTGGCTGGCACGCCGGCCACCCTGGGCCGCCGGCTGGCGCCGCAGCGCCTGGCCCTTCGAGGGCGCCAGCCTGGGCCTGTACGAGCCCGCTGACCCTGCGCCCGGGCCCTTCGTGCTGCTGGTGCATGGCTGGGGCGACCATGCCGCGGCCTGGCTGCCGCTGGCCGCGGCGCTGCAGGCGCGCGGGCTGCGCCCCATCCTGCTCGAGATGCCGGCGCATGGCCGCAGCGCTGGCGCCACCAGCAACCTGCCGCAGTTCGCGCGCGCCATCGACTATGTCTGCGCCCGCCTTCGCGAGCAGGGCCGGGCGCCGCAGGCCGTCGTCGCGCATTCGCTGGCGGCCAATGCCGGCGCCTACGCGGCCAGCCGCGGCCTGGACCTGGCGCGCCTGGTGCTGCTGGCGCCGCCGGCCTCGCCCCAGGCGTTCACGCGGCTTTTCGCACAGGTGTTCGGTCTGAGCGAGACCACGCGTGCCGCCATGCAGAGCCACATCGAGGCGCGCGAGGCCGTGCTGATGGCCCGGTTCGAGCCCGCCGCCGTGGGGCCGCGCATCGGCGCCGCCACCCTGGTGGTGCACGACCGGCAGGACCGGGTCAACCGCTTCGCCGACGGCCAGGCCTATGCCCAGGCCATCCCGGGTGCGCGCCTGCTCGCGACCGAGGGCCTGGGCCACCGGCGCCTGCTCAAGGACGGGGGCGTGCTGCAGGCGGTGGCGGACTTCCTGGCCTGAGCCGCGCCTGGCCTGCGCTCAGCCTATGGCCATCAGGCTGGCGTTGCCCCCGGCGGCCGCGGTATTGACGCTGAGCGCGCGCTCTATCACCAGGCGCTCCAGCGGCAGCGCGGTCTCGCCCGGGGCCAGGCCCTGCACGCCCACGATGGGCCCGGGGCGCTGGGCCACGCGGCGGCAGACCTCGCGCAGCGCCTCGGCCTCGCCGTGGTGCAGCACCGCGTCGAAGGCCACGGCGGCGGCGCCCCAGTCCTGCGCCAGCGCGATCGCGGCCTGCAGCTCGGCCGGCAGGCGCTCGCGCAAGGGCCCCGCCTCGGCCGGCCAGACCGCCCGGCTGCCCACGGCCAGCACGGCCGCCAGCTGGACCAGCCGGTCCTCCTCGCTGCCGGCCAGGCAGAGCACGGCCTCGCGCGGCACCAGGCGGTAGACGTTGCGCTCGCCGGTCGGGCCCGCCAGGGTGCAGGCGCTGCCGCTGCGCGACAGGGCCGCGTAGTGCGCGCACTGGACCGCGAGCGCCGCCCGGCCGTTGTGCCGCGCCCATTGCTGCAGCGCCCGCAGCGCGGCGTCCGCGCCCTCCGGGGCACGCTCCTGGGCCGCGGGCTCGGCCGAGGCCGCAATGGCGCGCCGCATCACATCCTCGGGCCGGCGCGACAGCAGGCGGTAGAGGTAGAGCGGGCCGCCGGCCTTGGGGCCGGTGCCCGACAGGCCCTCGCCGCCGAAGGGCTGGACGCCGACCACGGCGCCAACCATGTTGCGGTTGACGTAGCAGTTGCCGGCATGCGCGCCGGCCGCCACCTGGTGGATGGTCTCGTCGATGCGCGTGTGCACGCCCAGCGTGAGGCCGTAGCCGGTGCGGTTGATCTGCGCGATCAGCGCGGGCAGATCGCGGCGACGCCAGCGCACCACATGCAGCACCGGTCCAAAGACCTCGCGCTCGAGCTCGGAGATCGCGTCGAGCTCGATCAGCGTGGGCGGCACGAAGGTGCCGCGCTGCATGGCGCCGGCCGGGTCGGCCACCGGCTGGTGCACCGCATGGCCCTTGGCGCGCATGGCGGCGATGTGGCGCTCGATGCCGGCCTGGGCCTCGGCGTCGATCACCGGCCCTATGTCCACCGCCAGGGCCTCGGGGTTGCCGATACGGCACTGCGCCATCGCGCCCTTGAGCATGGCGATCACGCGATCCGCCACCTCCTCCTGCACGCAGAGCACGCGCAGCGCCGAGCAGCGCTGGCCGGCGCTGTCGAAGGCCGAGCTCAGCACGTCGGTGACCACCTGCTCGGCCAGGGCCGAGGAATCGACGATCATGGCGTTCTGCCCGCCGGTCTCGGCCACCAGCGGAATCGGCCGCCCCTCGGCGTCGAGCCGGCCCGCCACGCTCTTTTGCAGCAGGCGCGCGACCTCGGTGGAGCCGGTGAACATCACGCCCTGCACGCGCGGGTCGGCGACCAGGCGCGCGCCCACGGTCTCGCCGCGCCCCGGCAGCAGCTGCAGGGCCGCACGCGGCACGCCGGCCGCCCACAGCAGGCGCACGGCCTCGGCCGCCACCAGCGGGGTCTGCTCGGCCGGCTTGGCCAGCACGGGGTTGCCGGCCGCCAGCGCCGCGGCGATCTGGCCGGTGAAGATGGCGAGCGGGAAGTTCCAGGGGCTGATGCAGACCACGGGGCCCAGCGGGCGATGGGTCTCGGGCGCGAAATCGCGCCGCACCTGGGCCGCGTAGTAGCGCAGGAAGTCCTCGGCCTCGCGCACCTCGGACACCGCATTGGCGTAGGTCTTGCCGGCCTCGCGCACCAGCAGGCCGAGCAGGCGCGGCATCGCCTGCTGCAGCAATTCGGCGCCGCGCTCGAGCAGCGCGGCGCGCTGGTCCGGCGGCACGGCGGCCCAGTCTGCGGCGGCCTGCTGCGCCTGCGCCAGCGCGGCGTCCACATGTTCGGCGCCGGCTTCCTCGACCCAGCCCACCAGGTCGCGCTGCTCGGCCGGGTTGCGCACCGGCCGGGCCTCGGCCGCCGGCGGCAGGTCCTGCGCCAGCATGGGGCCGGCCTGCCAGGGCGCCTGGGCGCTGGCGCGCAGCTCGGCCTGCAGGGCGTCGAGCAATTGCTCGCTGGCCAGGTCCAAGCCGACCGAGTTGGCGCGCGCGCCGCCGTACAGCGCCTGCGGCAGCGGGATGGCTGGGTGCGGCCGGCCCAGCTGTCCTTCCCGCGCGGCCATCTGCTCCACCGTGCGCACCGGGTCTTCCACCAGGGTCTCGATCGGAATCGTCGGGTCGGCGATGCGGTTCACGAACGAGGTGTTGGCGCCGTTCTCGAGCAGGCGGCGCACCAGGTAGGCCAGCAGGGTCTCGTGCGTGCCGACCGGCGCGTAGATGCGGCAGGGCCGGCCCAGCTTGCCCTGGTCCACGGCGCCGACCACCTGCTCGTACAGCGGCTCGCCCATGCCGTGCAGGCATTGGAACTCGTACTGGCCCGGCGCGTAGTTCTCGGGCCCCGCGAGCTGGTAGATCGCGGCCAGGGTGTGGGCGTTGTGCGTGGCGAACTGCGGGTAGACCGCGTCGGGCGCGTCCAGCAGCTGGCGCGCGCAGGCCAGGTAGGCCACATCGGTGTAGGCCTTGCGCGTGTAGACCGGGTAGCCTTCCTGGCCCTCGACCTGGGCGCGCTTGATCTCGCTGTCCCAGTAGGCGCCCTTGACCAGGCGGATCATGAGACGGTGGCCGCTGCGGCGCGCCAGGTCGACCACATGCTCGATCACGGCCGGGCAGCGCTTCTGGTAGGCCTGGATCACGAAGCCTATGCCGCTCCAGCCCGCAAGCTCGCTCTCGTGGCAGAGCTTCTCCAGCAGGTCCAGCGAGAGCTCGAGCCGGTCCGCCTCCTCGGCGTCGATGTTGAGGCCGATGTCGTAGCGCCTGGCCAGCAGGGCCAGGCGGCGCAGCACCGGATAGAGCTCGTCCATCACGCGCGCGTACTGGGCGCGGCTGTAGCGCGGGTGCAGGGCCGAGAGCTTGATCGAGATGCCCGGCCCCTCGTAGACGCCGCGGCCGGCCGAGGCCCGGCCTATGGCGTGGATGGCCTGCTCGTAGGCCGCCAGGTAGCGCTCGGCGTCCTCGGCCGTCAGCGCCGCCTCGCCCAGCATGTCGTAGGAGTAGCGGAAGCCCTGGGCCTCCAGGGCCCGGGCGTGCTGCAGCGCCTCGTCTATGGTCTCGCCGGTGACGAACTGCTCGCCCATCAAGCGCATGGCCATGTCCACGCCCTTGCGGATCAGCGGCTCGCCGCCCTTGGCCGTCAGGCGCGCCAGCGTGGCCGACAGCCCGGCCTCGCTGTGCGTGGCCACCAGCTTGCCGGTCAGCAGCAGGCCCCAGGTCGCGGCGTTGACGAACAGCGAGGGGCTGCGGCCCACATGCGGGTACCAGTCACCGGCGCTGATCTTGTCGCGGATCAGCGCGTCGCGCGTGGCCGCGTCGGGGATGCGCAGCAGGGCCTCGGCCAGGCACATCAGGGCCACGCCCTCCTGCGAGGACAGGGCGTATTCCTGCAGCAGGCCCTGCACCAGGCCGGCACGCCCGCCGGCGCGCTTGCGCTCGCGCAGCTGCCGGGCAATGCGCTGCGCCAGGGCCTGGCTGGCCTGGGCCAGCGGCTCGGGCAGGCGCGCGCGCTCGAGCAGCGGCGGCAGGACCTCGGGCTCGGGCAGGCGGCAGGCCGCGCTGATCGCGGCGCGCAGCGGCTCGCGGCGCAGGGGGCCGTCGACGACTTTCTGGAAGGGCTGGAAGGCGGAGTTGGAAGCGGAAGAGGACATGGCGGGGCTTGCGACAGAACTAGAGAATGTCGCAATAATGATCGCCATCAAGACGAATTAATGTTCGAATTCGACCTGTTCAAATGAACAATTCACTAGAAACGCCCAGCGTAGACCGCATCGACCTGCGCATACTCAAGGTCCTGCAGCAGGACGGCCGCATCAGCAACCTCAAGCTCGCCGAGGCCGTGGCGCTGTCGCCCACGGCCGTGCTGGCGCGCGTGCAGCGGCTCACGCGCGAGGGCTACATCCTGGGCTACGAGGCGCGGCTGAACCCGCTCAAGCTCGGCGCCGGCATGCTGGTCTTCGTCGAGGTTCTGCTGGACCGCACCACGCCCAACGTGTTCGAGCAGTTCAAGGCCGCCGTGCAGGTGCACCCCGAGATCATGGAATGCCACATGGTGGCCGGCGGCTTCGACTACCTGCTCAAGACCCGCAGCGCCGACATGGGCGCCTACCGCCAATTCGCCGGCTCGGTGCTCTGGCAGCTGCCCGGGGTGCGCGAGACGCGCACCTACGCGGTGATGGAGGAAGTGAAGAACTCGACGCAGCTGCACCTGCCCTGAGCAGCGAATCACGGTCGCGCCGCCTCAACAGCCCTCAGCGCCCATCGCTTCTCTCGAGCAACCGCGTCTTCGCACCCCCCTGCCACACCTGGCTGAGCCAGCCATGCCCGCTGACCAGCACCACGCCGGCCAGCACCAGCAGAGCCCCCGAGATGAAACTGGGCTCGATGGGCTCGCGCAGCAGCCAGGCCCCGAGCAGCACGCCGAACAAGGGCGTCATGAAGGAGAACACCCCGAGCCGCGAGGCCAGGTAATGGCGCATCAGCCAGAACCAGACCAGGAAGCTCATGAACGAGACGATCACGGACTGAAAGGCCAGGCTGGCCCAGACCGCGGGGGTCGGGTGGAATGTCGTGTGCCCCATCAGCCACGCAGCGGGCAGCATCAGCACGAAGGCGCCGACCAGCTGGTACAGCAGGGTCTGGCTGGCCGGCAAGCCGCTCAGGCGCGTGGTGCGTATCACGACCGTGGTGGCGCCCCAGGCCACGCCGCCCAGCAAGCCCAGGAAGTCGCCCCGGAGGATGCGGGCCCAGTCCTCGCCCGTGCCCTGCTCGCGCAGCAGGAAGGCAATGGCAATGCCCGCAAAGGCCAACAGGATGCCCAGCCACTGCAGCGGCGCCAGGCGCTCGGCCGGCAGCTTCCATTGCAGGCCCAGGGCCGCGAAGATGGGCGCGGTGTAGAGGAACACCACCATGTGCGCCGCCGAGGTGTGGCGCAGGCCTTCGCCGACCAGCAGGAACTCCAGCGCGAACAGGGCGCCCGCGGCCAGCCCCGGCCGCCAGGGGCCATCGGCCAGCGCCAGGCGCTCGCCGCGGCGCCACATCAGCAGGCCCACCAGCGCCGCGCCGACGCCCGAGCGCAGCGCGATCTGCAGCACCGGGGAGATGTCTGCGGCGGTGGCCTTGAGCACGATCTGCTGCAGGGCCCAGATCAGGCACAGCATGAGCATCAGGCCAATGGCCTTGGCGTCCAGGGCTTGTCGGTTGTCCACGCGGGTCTCGGTCTGGCGGTCGGAGCCGGCATTGTGCTTTTGACGCACCCGCTACACATAACGAAAATACGACAAGCGATCCCGTCCAGCCGTCAAAATGCCCCGCACCCGAGCCCAGGCCACGCAACTGCGCCAGCCGCCGTTCACCGACGCCCTGCCCAGCCCGATCTATTTCCGGGCCGCGCGCATGCCGGCGGACGCGAGCTACCCGCGGCACCGCCACCGCTGGGGCGAGTTCGTCCATTCCTTCAGCGGCGTGATGGAAGTCCAGCTTCAGCAGGGCCACTACCTGATCCCGCCGCAGTACGGCCTGTGGCTGCCGCCGGATGTGGAGCACCGCGGTCTGAACCGCCAGGAGGCCGTGCACTGCTCGCTCTACGTGGCGCCGGAGCTGACCGGGCGCCTGCCCAGGCAGGTGTGCGCGCTCACGGTCGGCCCCCTGCTGCGGGCCCTGCTCGACGAGCTGCGGCAGCACCCGCCCAGCCTGCCGCGAACGCCGGCCCAGGAACGGCTGCTGCAGGTGCTGCTGGACCAGCTGGAGCGGGCCGAGCCGGCCGGCAGCTATCTGCCGGCGTCGGACGACGCCTTGCTGGCGCCGGTGCTGCAGGCCCTGGAAGCCCAGCCGGGCGACGAGCGCTCGGTGGCCGGCTGGGCCGCCTTCGTGCACACCACCGAGCGCACGCTGATGCGGCGCTGCCAGAGCGAGCTGGGCATGACGCTGAGCGAGTGGCGCCAGCGCCTGCGGGTCGTCAAGGCCATGCCCCTGCTGGCGGCGGGCCAGACCGTGGAGGCCATCGCCCAGGACCTGGGCTACGCCTCGACCTCGGCCTTCATCGCCATGTTCCGGCGCCTGATGGGCGTCACGCCGGACGAGTACCGGCGGGGAGCACGAGCAGGCCGCTGACGGGGCCCGCGCTGCAGGACCACGCCACCCCGCCCGAGGCTTGCCAAGCCTGCGCCGGGGGCGTACAAGCAAGCTGCGGTGGTGAGCACCGCCGCCGCGTTCGAGGCGGTGAACGGCCACAGGAGCACGCCATGGACCTGAGTTCGCCGGCCTTCGCGCCCCAGGGCGAGATCCCCGCCCGCTACACCTGCGAGGGCCAGGACCTGGCACCGCCGCTGCGCTGGCGCGACGTGCCTGCGCAGGCCGCGGGCCTGGTGCTGATCGTCGACGACCCCGATGCGCCCGACCCGGCGGCACCGCAGCGCACCTGGGTGCACTGGGTGCTCTACGACATCCCGCCCCAGGCCTCGGGACTGCCCGAGGGCGGCCGGCCGCTGCCGGCCGGCGCGCGCGAGGGGCTCAACGACTGGCACCGGCCGGGCTGGAGCGGGCCTTGTCCGCCGATCGGGCGCCACCGTTATTTCTTCAAGCTCTATGCGCTGGACCAGGCCCTGCCGGCGCTGGTGCGGCCGACCAAGGCCCTCGTGGAGCAGGCCATGCGCGGCCATGTGATCGCGCAGGCCGAGCTGGTCGGCACCTACCGGAAGCAGCGGCCGTGAGCGCCGCCGCGATCGCCGAGGCCGCGCTGGCCTACGCCGCGCGCGGCAAGCGCCCGCTGGTGGCCTGGCTTCAGAGCATCGCGCGCAGCCACGAGCGCGAGGCCTCGGGCGCGTCCTGAGCGGCCGCGGTGCCCGGCCCGGCCCAGGCCGCGTTCACCTCGGCCAGGACCTCGGCCACGCGCTGGCGGTAGCGCGGCGAGAAATGGAAAGGCACGACGGCTTGCGCGCCGAGCTCGCGCGCGATGCCGCCGGCCTGCGGCGCGCTCAGGTGGTTCTTGCGCTGCGCATGGTCGCGCTCGGCGTCGAGGAACACGGCCTCGATGTAGAGCAGGTCCACCCCGGTCAACAGCGCCGCGAGCTGGCGCCGGTTGGCCTCGGTGTGGCGCAGGTCGGTCACGTAGCCGATGCGCCGTCCCGGCGCGACGTCGAGCAGCAGATCGCGCAGCTCGGCCAAGCTGCGCGTCGTCGCATGCTCGCCCCCGCGGTCGCGCCAGCGCAGCGCGATCGGCGTCTCGGGCGGCGCGCCCGAGAGGATGGCGAGCTTGAGCTCGCGCAGCCAGGCGCCCGTGCCCACGCCGAGCGTGGCGAGCCGGTCCTTGGCCACGCGGATGCGCGCCTTCTCCTCGATCGCGAAAGCCAGGCAGGGCATCTCGTGGTCGACGAAGCGGCCGCGCACGCGCAGCAGCGGCTCGTCGAGCAGGATGTCGCCCTGCAGGTCGAAATCCGGGCCGTCCTCGCGTGCAAAGCCCGTGCGGCTCGAAAAGCGCGCGCAGCGGCCGCGCCCGTCGGTGGCGATCTCGCGCACCTCGAGCACGGTCTCGGCGTAGCGGTGCACCACGTTCCAGGTGTAGGCGCGCAGCTTGTGCTCGAGCTGCGCGACGAAGCCAGGCCCGCCGGTCAGTACCAGGCGGGGCTTGCGCCCCAGCACCACGCGCAGCAGCGCGTCGAAGCCCGCGAAATGGTCCATGTGGGTGTGGCTGACGAACACATGCGACAGGCGCATCAGCAGTCGCGGCGGCAGCGGCTTGATGTCGCCGAGATCGAACAGCAGGCCCCGCCGCTCGTCGCGCAGGTCCACATAGAGGCCGGGGTCGCCGAACGGGTCGTTGACCAGGCGGGAATCGAAGAGCTGGTGCATGGCTTGCCTTGGCCGTCTGCCTCGCAGGCATTGCGTCGACCTGCCAGCTTACTCCGACGGCGCGACCGCTGCCACCCGCCGCGCCGTGGCTACATTCGCTTTCAGCTTTTTGGGCCCATAACGGCTATAACTGCGCCCGATTTGCCCCGAACACCCCATGAACAAACTCCCCCTGCTGCTCCTGCCCGCCGCCCTGCTCGCCCTGCCACTGACCGCCCTGTCCGACCACCGCGGCTACAAGGAGGAGTACTGGGACGGCAACTGCAAGGTCGAGCGCAAGTTCAAGAAGAACGGCGACTACAAGGAGGAGCGCAAGTGCAAGGGCGGCGCGCCCGCCTATGTCGTGCCAGCGCCGGTCCAGGTGCCCGTGCCGGTCGGACCCATCATCGGACCGGTCATCGAGCCCGGCATCACCATCCAGGGCCAGGTGCGGCTCTGAGCGCATCGGGAAGCCGGGCCCGTCCCGTCGGCTACCGCGGATAGCTCGGCGGAGGGGGCGGCGGTGGCGAGGCCGGCCCGGGCGGGCCGACCATGCGGCCATAGATAGGCACGCGGTGGCCGGCCGCGTACATGCACTGCACATAGGCCGTGTCGTAGGCGCGCTGGCTGCCGTAGGCCATGCGCTGGGTGGTGCCCGCGCCGGCCGCCGAGCCCAGGAGCAGGCCCGCACCGGCGCCGGCCGCCGCGCCCCGGCTGTCGCCGCCGAGCGCCGCGCCGGCCAGGGCGCCCACCGCCGTGCCCACCACCGCGCTGCCGACCGCCGTGTTGGTCGCGGCCTGGTTGGTGCCGGCCCCGCCCACCTGCGCGTAGGCGTAGTTGCGGCAGTTGGCGTCGTCGAAGCGGAACTGATCGAAGCTCTTGCCCGTGCCCGGCAGCACCATCACGCTCGGGGCGCTGGGCACGACCGCGCAGGCGCCCAGCAGCAGCGTCGCCAGCAGCACACCCGCCTGGGGGATGTTTCTCATCGCGTCACCTCGTCGCCGGCGGCTGGGCCGGCACCGTTCGCCAGCCGCCCGGACAGGCGGCCACATGGGGATAGTAGCCCTCGGGCTCGGCGCAGTGGTACCAGTATGCGGGCGCCTCGCCCGCCTCCCCCTGCGCCTCGTCGCCGCGCTCGATGTACTGCGGCGAGGCGGGCAGGACGATGGGCGCAGGCCCGTAGACGTAAGCCGGGTAAAGGCTGGAGTAGTAGCCCGGGTGATAGCCGGGGTAGGGATAGGGGTAGGAGGGGTAGAAGAAGCCCGGCCCCAGCTGGATGCCTATGCCGATGCGGGCGCGCCCATGGACATGCCTGTGTCCACCGCCCGCCGGCTGGGCATGCCGCAGCCCCGGCCCGTGGATCTGCCTGAAGCCTCGCCCGCCTTGCTCCGCCTGCGCCGGCGCGGCTGCGGCCAGCACAACGACGGCCAGCCAAGCCAGCCCGAGTGGATGGAATCGTCGCCTGCCCATGATGATTACGAATCGCCGCCGGGCCGAAAGTTCTGGCCGGGCGCCAGGCGGAGGTCAGTGCCGGCCGCCGGCGAGCGGCATGGGGCGGCCCAGCAGATAGCCCTGGGCGTTGTCGACCTTGAGGCGGCGCAGCATCTCGAGCTCGGCCTCGGTCTCCACGCCCTCGGCCACGATCTGGCTGCCGGTCTCCTGCGCGAAGCGGATCAGCGCTGCGGCCAGCGCGCGACTGTCCTGGTCCCTGTCGATGTCGCGAATCAGGCTGCTGTCGAGCTTGATCACGTCGGGCTTGAGCTTGAGGATGTGGCGGAAACTCGAGTAGCCCGCGCCGGCGTCGTCCACCGCCAAACGCAGGCCGGCACGCCGCCAGGGCGCCAGTGTGGCGGCCATGCGGCCATAGTCGGCCACCGAAGCGTGCTCGGTCACCTCCAGCACCAGGCGCTGAAGCGGCCAGCCCTCGAGCACCCGGGCCATCTCGCCATCGAGGATGGTTTCCGGCGAGATGTTGAGCGCAAGATAGGCGTCCGGCGGGAAATGCTCGAGACCCTTGAGCGCGGCTTCGATCACGGCCAGCTCGAGCCGCTCGAGCTGGCCCACCTCGGCCGCTTCGGCGAACCAGCGGTCCGGCGTGCGCACAGGCTCCGCGGAAAACCGCGTCAGCGCCTCATGGCCGACCACCCGGTGCCGCACGATGTCGAAGATCGGCTGGTAGACGATGCCGAACAGCCGCTCGCTCAGCACCGTCCTGAGCCGACTCTCCACGATTTCGTGCGTCCTCCTGGCCTTGACCTGCTCTTCGAGCAAACGTCCCGCGAAGTCCGCCAGGATGCGCAGGGTGCGCAGGTCACGCTCGGCAAGCAAGTGATTCGGCTGGTAGCTGAAACAGCAGAAGGTGCCATAGACGCTGCCATCGCTGAAGCGGATCGGCACACTGAGGTGGGCGCCCACGGGCAGCGCGGTGGTCACAGGAAGCGTCAGCGCCTCGGGGTTCTGCGTCGCATCGCAGATCAGGCCGGGCAGGCGCCCATCCACCACGCGCTGGCAATAGCTTTCCTCCAGCGGGTCGGAGCCGCCGACCTTGACGGGACAGGCGCCGTCCTGCGGATCCACCTGGCGAAACACGCGCCGCCCCCGTTCGAACTCCGAAACGAAGGCGACATCCATTTGAAGCTGGGTGCGCACGGCGCGCAGGGCGTCGCCGAGGATCTCGTCGGTCGACACAGCGGCGGCCTGCCCGTCGGCACGCGCCAGGCCTGGCGGCTGTCTCGCGGCAAGAGGAGAGGACTGCATGAGCAATGGGCACCCCCTGATCGACGTTTTGCCGATTCTTGCAAAAAAACGCCTTCTTGACCAATGTCAAGTCGCGGCCGGCCCTTCACTGCCCCAGCAGCCGCCCGTCCACCAGCTCCAGCACGCGGTCGCAGCGCGCGGCCAGGCGCGGGTCGTGCGTGACGATCAGGCAGGCGCTGCCATGGTCGCGGTTGAAGGCGCGCAGCAGGGCGAAGATCTCGTCGGCCGTCACGGTGTCCAGGTTGCCGGTGGGCTCGTCGGCCAGGATCAGGCGCGGGCGCAGCGCCAGCGCACGCGCGATCGCCACGCGCTGCTGCATGCCGCCCGAGAGCTCGCCCGGGCGCTTGTACTCCGAGCCCTTGAGGCCCACGCGCGCCAGCAGATCGCGCGCAGTGGCCTCGGCCTCGGGCTTGGCCACACCCTGGGCGATGATGGCCGGCAGCAGCACGTTCTCCAGCGCGGTGAAGGCCGGCAGCAGGTGGTGGAACTGGAACACGAAGCCTATGGTCGCGCCGCGCAGCGCCGTGAGGCCGGCATCGTCGAGGTCTTGCGCGGACCGGCCCGCGATCTCCAGGGTGCCGGACGTGGGCCGCTCGAGCAGGCCGATGATGTTGAGCAGCGTACTCTTGCCCGAGCCCGAAGGCCCCTTGAGCGCGACGAACTCGGACTCCTGCAGGCTCAGCGAGATGCCGTGCAGCACCTCGGCCTCGACCGGCGTGCCGAGGTTGTAGCTCTTGCGGATACCGTCGAGGCGGAGGATGGGGGTGGGTGGGGCGGTCATGCGGGCGGGTTGCGGCGATGGCAGGAAATACTTGTTCGGCTCGCCCCTTCATTCATCTTGTCGCTGGACGGCCAGCCGGTCGTCTCGAGCGGACCAGGCGGCAGTTGGCGCTTTACAGACTTGGCCCATGGCCCCTGCTCTCATGCCAGAAGGCAAGGAGGACCACCGTGCTGCCGCGTATCTCGTAGTAGACAAAATATCGGACACGGTCCAGGTACAGGCGCCGCAGCTGCGGGTATCGTTCAGTCGCCGATCTGCTGCCGATGCCCGGTTGGAAGGCGAGCAGACTCTTGGCCTCCTCGAAATCGTCCGCAATCGCGCCAGGCACAGCAGGGCGATTCTCTTGCCACCACTTTGCGGCACGCTCAATCTGGCCGGCAGCGCGCTTGGTAAGGACGACCTCGTACACGAGGTTCAGTTGATTCGGCGCAGACGAGCGAGGACTTCGTCGGCGGAGACCGTCTCGCCGCGGTCGGCTTCGGCCAGGGACGCCAGGAGTTCCGGCTCGAGCTCGGCAGGAACCTCGAACCGTTCGCTCGCCTCACGGGCAAGGACGGTGACCACCGTACCCTCGGGCAGCGGTTCCCCACGCACGACGACCTTGCCGTCAACGACAGTGCCAGTTGCGACTTTCATGCCCAACATCGTACACCTGCGCCACGGTGAGGGGCGCTTGTGCCGCCAACGCCCGCCATCTCCAGCTGGCCGGCCGTGCGACGCTCGAGCAGGCTCTTGCGGATGCCTGTGGGGGGTGGACGGGTGGTCACGCGGCCTTGATACCGCTTGACTATGTGGGAAGTCCCTGTAATGGGGTTAAGCGTCATTCGCGCTCGAGTGCGACATGCTTTACTGTAACGGACAGCGCGTACTCGTATAAGGAGACCGACGGCACTTCCGCACAAGCGAGACGAAGGTCGTCACTAATCTGCTTGGCGATGATGATGCCGCGGACGCGTTGGCCGGGCCCGGCATGGTTCTTTTTGATCCAGCTGATGTAGCGAAGCAATTGACCAACAACGCGGTCGTACCCCTTAGAAACCTTCAGCTCGATTACCACGTAGCCGCCCGCGCTATCGACTGCCAAGATGTCGATGAAATGACCCCCGACGGGGTGGCGCAGATCGATCATCTCGGCCAAGCGTGGGCGGAACAGATCGGCGCGCTCGCAACCATCGGGCATAACAAAAACTCCCAGGAATCAGCGGTGGATGCAGCGATTATCGGGGGATTGGAAGCTGGGAGAACCCGCTGCAGAACCAGTGTTCATGCGGGTTGGCGGGAAATTGCAGGGCCGACTGCTGAAGTTACTTTCCTAAAAAGCGTCGCTCCGTCGTCGTCTGACCGCGCGTTCGGGGCGATACCAAGCAACAACAACGATGCAACAATGAAGTGTTTCAGGGTCATCGGTATAACTTCCCTACGGCATCCGTTCATCTCCTTGATCTGAATCGCCCAAGTTCATCACGATTTTGAACTCGGGTCTATTTTCGCGCAATTGTTTCTCGAGTGCTTTTACTTTGTTGCTGAGGCCGATAACTTTTACATCCTTCTTCACGATTTCATCGTTTAACCTTTCATTGGCCTTCTCAAGTTCGCGAACGTACGCCTGAATCATGGGATCTGACTCACAAAGCTTCGCCTCCAGTGTGGTTTTTTGTTCCATTGAATTTCCTCTAATCTTCTGAGCATACTTAACGAATGTATGACGACACGCCACCGACATATAACTCGCCAAGGTCAACGCCATGAATCTGCAAATACGAAAAACTGGCAAGCAAAGTTTGCCCGCGAAAATAGCAACAAGCCCGGCATCTTGCATCTAACGATACGCGATGTCCCTGGTCTCTTTTCTTCTTGCATTTGACACCTGTACGCGTTGATCACTGCCCAGCCAAAGCTTGATCGCGAACCACTTTTCGCATCGCAATGATTGCGGTTCTGGGGCCGCATTGGAAAACCTCCCTACTCGAACCCTCCTTGGCTCCGTATCCGACATCGACCCTAAACTTGGCAAGCACTCGCTGCACTTGAACTTCAATGCGCCCCGCATTCTTGCAAAAAATCGATTCGCAGATCGTCCAATCCGTCGCAGCCCCCATCTTATGAAGATTAATTTGACGAATACGATCGTCAAGATTCAAGGTGTATCCAACCTTCACCAGACCTGCGCTAACCGAAAAAGCCACATAAACGTACGCATCGGTATGGTGCCGCCTGGCATGGATCAGGCAGTCAGGGTTACAAATCACGCAGTGACCGTACGAGTTCCTTAGGGAGGCGCTGATTAATTCGGCTCGACATCCTTTGGCCTCAATGAAATCAATGAGTTATGAAGGATAAGGTGCTTAAAAAGTGAATTAATCAGCGCTTCCTTAGGGAGGCGCTGATTAATTCGGCTCGACATCCTTTGGCCTCAATGAAATCAATGAGTTATGAAGGATAAGGTGCTTAAAAAGTGAATTAATCAGCGCTTCC
>NZ_SCMM01000073.1:0-15579 GCF_005503345.1 Ramlibacter sp. 2FC | reverse complement strand
GGCTGGGGGTGGAAGGGGTGTCGGGGGCGTCGCTCATGACAGCTCGTCCAGCAGGTTGGCCATCTCCACCGCCACGCGCGCGGCGTCCCGGCCCTTGTCGCTCTGGCGCGCCACGGCCTGCTCTAGGTTCTCGGTGGTCAGGATGGCGTTGGCCACGGGGATCTGGTAGTCCAGCGCCACGCGGGTCACGCCGGCCCCCGACTCGTTGGCCACCAGCTCGAAGTGGTAGGTCTCGCCGCGGATGATGCAACCCAGCGCGATCAGCGCGTCGTAGCGCTCGCGCTCGGCCAGGGCCTGCAGGGCCGTGGGCACCTCGAGGGCGCCGGGCACCAGCACATGGTCGATCTGCCGCGCCGGCACGCCCAGGGCGGCCAGCTCGGCCTTGCAGGCCTCGGCCAGGGCGTTGGTGATGCTCTCGTTGAAGCGGGCCTGCACGATGCCGATGTGCAGCTTGCGGCCATCCAGCTGGGCCTGGTCCGCCGTTCCTTGTTCTGCGCCAAACATGTTCTTATTCCTTGGGGATGTAGCCCGTGATCTCGAGTCCGTAGCCGGTCATGCTGGGCAGGCGGCGCGGCGTGCCCATGAGCTGCATGCGGTGCACGCCGCATTCGCGCAGGATCTGAGCGCCCACGCCATAGGTGCGCAGGTCCATGCGGCCGCGCTCGGGCGCGTGGCTGGCGCGCGCCGTGCCCTGGAACTGGGCCAGCAGCTGCTGGCCGTCCTCGCCGCAGTTGAGCAGCACGGCCACGCCCTGGCCCTTCTGGTCCAGGTAGCGCAGGCTGCTGTCCAGGGCCCACGAGTGCATGGAGCGGTTGACTTCCAGCACGTCGAGCACCGACAGCGGCTCGTGCACGCGTACCGGCACGCTGTCGGCGGGGTCCCAGCGCCCCTTGACCAGGGCCAGGTGCACCGACTGGCTGGGCTTGTCGCGGAACACATGCAGCTCGAAGTCGCCGAAGGCCGTCTGCAGCGGGCGCGAGCCGACCTTCTCGACCAGGGTCTCGGTGCGGCTGCGGTGCTCGATCAGGTCGGCGATGGTGCCGATCTTCAGGCCATGCTCGGCCGCGAACAGCTGCAGGTCCGGCAGGCGCGCCATGGTGCCGTCGTCCTTCATGATCTCGCAGATCACCGAGGCCGGCGTGCAGCCGGCCATGGCGGCGAGGTCGCAGCCGGCCTCGGTATGGCCGGCGCGCATCAGCACGCCGCCATCCACGGCCTGCAGCGGGAAGATATGGCCGGGCTGGACCAGGTCCTCGGGCCGGGCGTTCCTGGCCACGGCGGCCTGCACCGTGCGTGCGCGGTCGGCGGCGGAAATGCCGGTGGTCACGCCCTCCGCGGCCTCGATCGAGACCGTGAAGGCCGTGCTGTAGACCGTGCCGTTGCGCGTGGCCATGGGGGGCAGGCGCAGGTGCTGGCAGCGCTCGCGCGTGAGCGTCAGGCAGATCAGACCGCGGCCGAAGCGCGCCATGAAGTTGATGGCCTCGGGCGTGACATGGTCGGCCGCCAGCACGAGGTCGCCCTCGTTCTCGCGGTCTTCCTCGTCGACCAGGATGACCATGCGGCCGGCGGCCATGTCGGCCACGATGTCCTCGACCGGCGAGATGGAAACGGGGGGCAGGGTGGTCATGCGTTGTCCTTGTTGTGGCGTTGCGGATCGGCGCCGAGCATGCGCTCGACGTAGCGCGCGATCAGGTCGATCTCGAGGTTCACCGGGCTGCCTTCGCGCAGCGCGCCCAGGGCCGTGTTCTGCACGGTGTGCGGGATCAGGTTGATGCTGAGCTCGCAGCCGGCGTCGAGGTCGGCCACCCGGTTCACCGTGAGGCTGACGCCGTTGACGGTGACCGAGCCCTTGTAGGCCAGGTACTTGGCCAGCTCGCGCGGCGCGAGGATGCGCAGCTCCCAGCTCTCGCCGACCTCGGCGAAGCGGCTCACGCGGCCGATGCCGTCCACATGGCCCGAGACGATGTGCCCGCCCAGTCGGTCGTGCGCGCGCAGGGCCTTCTCCAGGTTGACAGTGCCGGGCCGGTCCAGGCCTGCGGTCTTGTCCAGCGATTCGGCGGAGATGTCGACGGTGAACTGGCGGCTGGCGGGGGCCAGCGTGGTGACGGTCATGCAGGCGCCGTTGAGCGCGATGCTGTCGCCCAGTCCCACGTCGTCGAGGTACCCGGCCGGGGCCTCGATGCTGAGGCGCTTGCCGTGGTCTAAAGAGCTACCCAGGTCGTGGACGGCGGCGATGCGCCCCACGCCGGTGATGATTCCGGTGAACATCCGGCTATTTTCGCAGGGATTGGGCTCCTGTCCGGCTGGGGCATGGAAATCGGGCTCAGAAAACGTCCCGGCCCGCGACGCTGGCCAGGATGCGCAGGTCCGGACCGACGGGCTCCACGCTCCCGAACTCCAGGGGCACGGCCTGCGACAGCGCGCTCAGGGGGCCGAACTGCGCCATGCCCCGGCCCTGGCCCAGCAGCTTGGGCGCCAGGTAGACCAGCAGCTCGTCGACCAGGCCCTCGCGGATCAGCGAGCCGTTGAGCTTGTGGCCGGCCTCGACATGCAGCTCGTTGACCTCGCGCCGCGCCAGATCGCGCAGCATGGCGGCCAGGTCCACCTTGCCCTCGGTACCCGGCTGGCGGCCCGGCAGCAGGATCACGGTGGCGCCGCGCGCCTCCAGGGCTGCCTGCCTGGCCGCATCTTCGACCGCTGCGTAGAGGTAGACCGGGCGGCCCTCGATGAACAGGCGGGCGTCGAGTGGGGTTTCCAGCCGACTGTCGACCACCACCAGCGGCGGCTGGCGCGGCGTGGCCACCAGGCGCACGTCCAGCCGCGGGTCGTCCTCCAGCACCGTGCCTATGCCGGTCAGCAGCGCGCCGGCGCGCGCACGCCAGGCGTGGCCGTCGGCGCGCGCGGGCTCGGAGGTGATCCACTGGCTGACGCCGTTGTCCAGCGCGGTGCGCCCGTCCAGCGAGGCGGCGAGCTTCATGCGCACCCAGGGGGTCTGGCGCCGCATGCGGCTGAAGAAGCCGACGTTGAGTGCGCGCGTGGCCTGGGCGCCGGGGCCGAGCTCGACCGCGATGCCCGCTGCGCGCAGGCGCGCGAAGCCCTGGCCCGCCACCAGCGGGTTCGGGTCCTCGACCGCGGCGACCACGCGCGCGATGCCGGCGGCGATCAGCGCGTCGCAGCAGGGGCCGGTGCGGCCATGGTGCGAGCAGGGCTCCAGGGTCACGTAGGCGGTGGCGCCGGCCGTCGAATGTCCGCCTGCCTGGGCGTCGCGCAGCGCGACGATCTCGGCGTGCGGGCCGCCGGCCTGCTGAGTATGGCCCTGGCCCAGCCAGCGGCCGTCGGCGTCCACGATCACGCAGCCCACGCGCGGATTGGGCTCGGACAGGCCGATGGCCTGCCGCGCCAGCTCGGCGGCGGCTTGCATGGGGTCCATCGATGGGGGCGGCGTGGCTGGGTTCATCGGGCTGGTCGGTTGCGGGGGATGGCCGGTGAGGCGGGGGAAAGGTCGTTTTCGACCACTCGTTCCCCCAATTCTGCCGCCTGTCAGGCCAGAGCCCCTGGTGATCCGGGGCGGCGCTAAGATTTTTCCGGCAATGAAGGGGCAAGGGTCGTGCACAAGAAACAAGCCGGATTTTCGCTGATCGAGTTGATGATCGCCGTGGCCATCGTGGCCATCCTGGCCAGCGTCGCCTACCCCTCCTACACCCAATACGTGGTCCGATCCAACCGGGCTGCCGCCAAGGCCCAGATGCTGGACATCGCGAACCGCCAGCAGCAGTTCCTGCTGTCCAACCGCGCCTATGCCTCCAAGACCACGCTCGGGACCAGTGGCTACCAGCTGCCGGCCGAGGTCAGCGGACGCTACGACTACGACATCACCATCGGCACGGACGCCGTGCCGTCCTACACCATTACCTTCACGCCCAAGGGGGCCCAGGCCGGCGACGGCACGCTGACCCTCAACAGCGAGGGGGTCAAGACCCCCGCCGGCAAATGGTGAGTAGGGCCTCGTCCTGCCGGTGGCTGCGCCAGCGCGGCACCTCCATGATCGAGGTGCTGGTGACCCTGGTCATCATCGCCATCGGCCTGCTGGGCCTGGCGGGCTTGCAGACCCGGCTGGAGTCCTCGGAGATGGAGTCCTACCAGCGCGCGCAGGCTCTGGTCCTGCTCGACGACATGGGCAGCCGCATGGGGAGCAATCGCCTGAGCGCGGCCAAATACGCCGAGGCCGCGCCCCTGACCGCGCCCCTTGGCGCCGGCATGGTCTGTCCGGCCACGGACGCGAGCTCCACGCGCGCCCAAGTCGACTCGGCCGAATGGTGCGCGGCCCTGCAGGGCGTGGCCGAGACGGCCGGTGGCAACCGCCTGGGCGCGGTGGTGGGCGGCCGCGGCTGCGTCGAAGACCTGGGCCTGGGGCCGGCGGGCGACCGCATGTTCCGCGTGACCGTGGCCTGGCAGGGGCTGACGCCGACCACGGTGCCCGTGGAGGGCTGCGGCGCGGGCCAGTACAACGGCCCCGCCGGATCCGTCTGCGCGGGCGACCTGTGCCGCCGCGCGGTCTCGGCCTTCATCCGCATGGCGAACCTGAAGTAAGCAATGGACAGGCCTGCAATGCATACCAATTTCGCGACCGGGCAGGCCCGCCGCTGGCACGGACGCCGCGCCGAGCGGGGGCTCTCGCTGGTCGAGCTGATGGTTGCCATGGCCCTCGGCCTGATGATCATGACGGCCCTGGCCGCCCTCTACGGCAGCATGAGCCGCACCAACAACGAGATGGCCAAGACCAACCAGCTGATAGAGAACGGCCGTTTCGCGGTCCAGCTGCTGCAAGGCGACCTGGTCCATGCCGGTTTCTGGGGCCCCCTCGATACCCTGCAGGCCACGGCCGTGCCCGACCCCTGCCTGGTTTATGCGAACTGGCCGACCGACGCCACGGCGCTGGCGGAATACAAAGTCAATTTGATGGCCATTCCGGTGCAAGGCTATGCCGACGGCAGCGCGCTGGCAGGCTGTGGCGTCGCCAGCGTGTCGGCCAAGAGCGACGTGCTGCTGGTGCGGCACGCGAGCACCTGCGTGGCCGGCGGCTGCGACGGCGGCGCGGATGCCGGCCCGCACATCCAGATATCGTCCTGCCGTACCGACGCGCCGCCCGAACCGGCCTATCTGCTGGACGCGAACCCGGCGAGCCTCACGCTGCGGCTCAAGAACTGCACCACCGTCGCGCCGCGCCGCCAGATGCTGGTGAACCTCTACTACGTGTCGACCAACGGCAGCGGCATGCCGCGCCTGATGCGCAAGTCCTTCAAGGAGGGTGCCTATGCGGCCTCCGCCGAGGCCCTGATCGAGGGCATAGAGGCCTTCCGCGTCGAGTACGGCGTGGACAACCTGGGCTCCAACGGCCTGCCCATCAGCGCGAGCAACCCGGGCGACGGCAACGCCGACAGCTACGTGAGCTGCGCGCCTTCGTGCGACCTCGCCACCCTGTCCAACGTGGTCGCGGTGAAGGTGCATGTGCTGGCGCGCAACCTCGAGCCCACGGCCGGCTACAAGGACGAAAAGAGCTACCAGCTCGGGCCGCTCGCGATCGCCGCGGCCAACGACAGCTACAAGCGCCACGTGTTCTCGACCACGGTGCGCCTGGTCAACCCTTCCTCGCGCCGGGAGCAGCCATGAAGCCGGTCTCGTTGCGGCGCCACCAGCGGGGCGCCACCCTGGTGACGGGCCTGATCCTTTTGACCCTGCTCATGCTGTCGGTCTCCATCGCCTTCCTGATGAGCAACAACAACCTCAAGTCGGTGGGCAACATGCAGTCGCGGGCCGAGGCGGCCGCGGCCGCCGAGGCGGCGGTGGAAAACCTGATCAGCACCGACACCATCTTCCTGGCGCCGGCCCAGACCGATGTGCCGGAGAACGCGCAGGGCGTGGCCGTGAGCATTGCACCTCCGACCTGTGTCACCTCGGTGCCGGTCGATGCCCAGTCCAGCGGCGACCCGCTGTACCAGCTTTACCAGCAGGGGGTCTCGCCCACGGCGGGCTCGGGCTATGTGCTGACCGACTGGGACATTGCCGCGACCGCGAGCAATGCGGCCACCGGCGCGAGCGTGGAAACGCACCAGGGTGTGCGCATCATTCTTCCCGCCGACCCGAACCCATGTCCATGAATGACTGCAGAAAAGGAACAGGCATGAGATCGTCTTGCGGGTGGGCCGGCGCGCTGCTGGCGCTGGCCGGCGTGGTGGCCTGGCCGGCGCTGGCCGAGGACGTCGACCTGTTCATGACCCCTGCCACCACCGCGGACACGCGTCCCAACGTGCTGCTGGTGCTCGACAACGCGGCCAGCAACAACAGCACCATCACCCAGCTCGACGGCAGCAGCGGGAACAAGCTGACCATGCTGCGCCAGGTGCTCGACATCCTGGTCGACCCGCTCAACTCGGCCTATTTCCCGGGCTGCGACACCAGCGTCACGCCACGCGTGCCGGCCGGCTGCTCGACGCGCCAGGAGATCGAGGACCTGGTCAAGAACGTGAACCTGGGCCTGATGATCGCCAACCCCTCGGGCGCGGGCAAGGGCGGCTACGTGCGCTACCACGTGCGGCCGATGAACGTCGCGGCCAACAAGTCGGCCTTCTTGTCCAAGATCAATCCGGCCATTCCCGAGGCCAACAACGCGCCGCATGCCAAGAGCATGCACGAGGCCTACCTGTATTTCGCCGGCCTGGCGCCCTATGTCGGCTTCGACAGCTCGCAGTACGATCCGGCCGCGCGCAGCGGCAGCCTGTACCTGAGCCCGATCAGCGACAACTGCCAGAACAACAACCTGGTGTTCATAGGCAATGGCGGTCCGGACTCCGGCGAGGAAAACGACACCCGCACCCTGCTCAACGGCCTGGGCGGCATCCTCAGCAGCGACCCGATCCGGTTTTCGCCGAGCAACTACCAGAGCAGTTGGTTCGACGAGTACGCGCGCACCCTGAACCGGCGCGACGTGGCGCCCGGCGTGACCGGCTACCAGAACATCACCACCCACACCATTGCGGTGCAGAACCCCGCGGACAACAACTACAACACGGCGGGCATGCAGAGCGCCCGGGCCCTGCTGGAGAGCGCGGCCCTGATTGGCGGCGGCTCGTATTTCCTGGCCCAGGACGGCAAGACCGCGCTCAAGGCGCTGATCGACCTGCTGCGCCGTCTGCAGCCGGTCAACTCGGTGTTCGCGGCCGTGACCCTGCCGGTCAGCGTCAACGTGCGCGGCACCTTCCTGAACCAGGTCTACATGGGCCAGTTCCGACCCGACCCCAACGCCAAGCCGCGCTGGCCCGGCAACCTCAAGCAGTACCAGATCGGCCTGGACGCGCAGAACAATCCGGTGCTGGCCGATCGCTTCGGCAAGCCAGTGGAGGACAGGATCAACGGCTTCCTGCTGCCCGACGTCACCAGCTTCTGGACGCTGGACACCAGCTACTGGAGCTTCGCCGCGCCGCTGTCGGCCAGCGATGCGCCCGACGGCTCGGTGGTGGAAAAGGGCGGGGCGGCGCAGCGCCTGCGCACGATCTACAAGACCAGCCAGGCCGACCGCAAGCTCTACACCTGCAACGGCAACTGCGCGGCGGGCGCGCCCCTGTCCTCGGCCCTGTTCGCTGACAGCAACACCACGGGCCTGACCATCGCCAACCTGGGCGTGGCCGACGCCACCGAGCGCACCGACCTCATCAACTGGGTGCGGGGTGCGGACAACCGCAACAACGAGGACGCCAACGGCGTGTCGACCGACATCCGCGCTTACGTGCACGGCGACCTGTTGCATTCGCGGCCCGCGGTCGTGAACTACAACCGAACCAACGACAACCGCGACATCGTGGTCTATTACGGCGCCAACGACGGCGTGTTCCGCGCGGTCAAAGGCGGGCAGGACGACAGCGACGGCTATGAGAAATGGGGCATCGTGTTCCCGGAATTCCTGAGCCGGCTCAAGCGCCTGCGCGACAACACGATCGAGGTCACGGCAGCCACGCCCAAGCCGTATTTCGCCGACGGCTCGGTGTCGATCTACCAGAACGACATCAACAGGGACGGCAAGCTGGTGGCCGCCGACGGGGACAAGGTCTACCTCTACATCGGCATGCGCCGTGGCGGACGCTTCTCCTACGCGCTCGATGTCAGCGATCCGGACGCGCCCAGGATACTCTGGCAGATCGATTCGTCCAAGACCGGTTTTTCGGAGCTGGCCCAGACCTGGTCGACCCTGCGCCCGACCAACATCCGCGCGGTGAGCGGCGACCCGGTGGTGATCTTCGGCGGCGGCTATGACAACCTGAACGAGGACCCTCAGCCGGCCACCGCCGACACCATGGGGCGGGGCATCTTCTTCGTCAACGGCCGTACGGGCGAGCTCTTCAAGCACCTGCTGCCGGCCGGCATGGGCAGCGTGCCGGCCGACCTCACGGTGCTGGACCGCGACGGCAACGGCCTGGCCGACCGCATCTATGCCGTCGACACCAAGGGCAATGTCTGGCGCATCGACATCGACAACGCGGACTCGGAGCAGTGGCAGTCCTACAAGATCGCCAGCCTGGGCGGCAGCGGGGCGGACGCGCGCAAGTTCCTGAACAAGACCGACGTGGTGTTCGGCACCAGCTTCGACGCCGTGCTGGTGGGCTCGGGGGACCGCGAGCACCCGTTCGAGACCTCGGTGCAGGACCGTTTCTACATGCTGCAGGACCCGTTCGTGGGCCTGAGCGGCGGCCTGTTCTGTGGCAGCACCGATGCCCTGGCCACCTGCACCCATGCGCACCTGGCCGACGTCACCAGCAATCCCTACCAGGGTGGAACGCTGCCCAGCAGCTTCAAGGGCTGGTACTTGTCGCTGTCCGCCGGCGAGAAGGTGGTCGGCAGCCCCGTGACCGTGTTCGGCACCGTGATCTTCGGCACCAACCGCCCGACGCCGCCCACCGCCGGTGTCTGCACGGCCAACCTGGGTGAGGCCAGGCTGTACCAGATCGGCTTCCTGACCGGCGACGCGCGCGTGGACCTTGATGGCGATGGCGTGCTGAGCGTTGAGGACCGTTACTCGGTGTTGCCCGGCGGCGGCTTCCCACCCTCGGCCGTGTACTCCCCCGTCACCATCAACGGCAAGCGGCAGGACGTGGTCTGCGTGGGGCCGCGCTGCTTCAAGCCGGGCGGCGCCAATTTCGACACCCGGCGGCGCCGGACCTATTGGTACACCAAGCAATGAGGCTGCCAGTGCGCCGACCCCGAGGGCCAGGGCGGTCCGCCGCCTGCGGCCTGACCCTGATCGAGCTGATGGTCACGATCGCGATCGCCGCGATCCTGGCCGGCTTGGCCGCGCCTTCGTTCCGGGAGATGCTGGTCGCCAACAGCCTCAAGTCGAACGCCAGCGCCATGCTGTCCAGTCTGCTGCTGGCGCGCGGCGAGGCGATCAAGCGCAACGGGCGCGTGGCGCTGTGCAAGTCCGCCACGGGCACGGCCTGCACCACCGACGGCAGTTGGGAGCAAGGCTGGATCGTGTTCGCCGACGTCAACAACAACGCGGCGCTGGACGCCGGCGAGACCGTGGTCCAGCGCACCGCGGCCCTGGGCAACGGCCTGCGGCTGACCGGGAACGGGAACATCGCGAACTACGTTTCGTACAGTGGGATGGGCGAGACGCGAATGACTGCGGGCAACTTCCAGTCGGGCACCTTCACGCTGTGCCAGCTCTCGGCCTCGGGTGGCAAGGCCCGCGATATCGTGATCAGTGCGACGGGACGGCCCCGCATCGAGCAGACCACCGTAGCCTCGTGCTTGTAGCGCTCGTCAGCGCCGCACCTCGTCGACCAGGGTCTTGAACTCGTCGATGTCCTCGAAATTGCGGTACACGCTCGCAAAGCGCACATAGGCCACCTTGTCGAGCTTCTTGAGCTCGCGCATCACGAGCTCGCCGATGCGCGTGGACTGGATCTCGCGCACGCCCAGGTTGAGCAGTTTCTCCTCGATGCGCTCGATGGCAGCGTCCACCTGCTCGGTGCTCACCGGGCGCTTGCGCAGCGCCAGGTTGAAGGAGGCGAGCAGCTTGGCGTGCTCGTAGTCGATGCGGCGGCCGTCCTTCTTGACCACGGCCGGGAAATTGACTTCCGGCCGCTCGTAGGTGGTGAAGCGCTTCTCGCAGGCGCCGCACTGGCGGCGCCGGCGCACGAAGTCCCCTTCCTCGGACACGCGCGTCTCGACCACCTGGGTGTCGACGTGGCCGCAGAAGGGGCATTTCATCGCAGGTCGACCGGGCGCCGGCTTACTTGTAGACCGGGAAGCGCGCGGTCAGTGCGTTGACCTTGGCGCGCACGGCCTCGATGTTGGCCGCGTCGCGCGGGTTGTCCAGCACGTCGGCGAGCAGGTTGGCCGTCATGCGCGCCTCCTCGTCCTTGAAGCCGCGCGTGGTCATGGCGGGCGTTCCGACGCGGATGCCGCTGGTCACCATGGGCTTTTCCGGGTCGTTGGGGATGGCGTTCTTGTTGATCGTCATGTGGGCCTGGCCCAGCACGGCTTCCGCCTCCTTGCCGGTGATGCCCTTGGCGCGCAGGTCGACCAGCATCACATGGCTTTGCGTGCCGCCGCTGACGATGCGCAGGCCGCGCTGGGTCAGGGTCTCGGCGACAATGCGGGCATTGGTCACGACCTGCTGCTGGTAGGTCTTGAACTCGGGGTTCAGCGCCTCCTTGAAGGCCACGGCCTTGGCCGCGATCACGTGCATCAACGGGCCGCCCTGCAGGCCGGGGAAGATGGCGCTGTTGATCGCCTTCTCGTGCTCGGACTTCATCAGGATGATGCCGCCGCGCGGGCCGCGCAGGCTCTTGTGCGTGGTCGAGGTCACCACGTCGGCGTGCGGCACCGGGTTCGGGTAGACGCCCGCGGCGATCAGGCCGGCGTAGTGCGCCATGTCGACCATGAAGACGGCGCCCACGTCCTTGGCCACCTTGGCAAAGCGCGCGAAGTCGATGTGCAGGCTGTAGGCCGAGGCGCCGGCGATGATCAGCTTGGGCCGGGTCTCGTGGGCCTTGCGCTCCATCGCGTCGTAGTCGATCTCTTCCTTTTCGTTCAGGCCGTAGGAGACGACGTTGAACCATTTGCCGCTCATGTTCAGCGCCATGCCGTGCGTGAGGTGGCCGCCCTCGGCCAGGCTCATGCCCATGATGGTGTCGCCGGGCTTGAGGAAGGCCAGGAACACGGCCTCGTTGGCCGAGGCGCCGCAATGGGCCTGCACGTTGGCGGCCTCGGCGCCGAACAGCTGCTTGACGCGGTCTATGGCCAGCTGCTCGGCCACGTCCACGTACTCGCAGCCGCCGTAGTAGCGGCGGCCGGGGTAGCCCTCGGCGTACTTGTTGGTCAGCTGCGAGCCCTGCGCCGCCATGACGGCCGGAGAAGCATAGTTCTCGCTCGCGATCAGCTCGATGTGGTGTTCCTGGCGGGCGTTCTCGGCCTGGATGGCGGCCCAGAGTTCGGGGTCGGTTTGTTCGACAAGAATGTTTCGGTTGTACATGGCAGTCCTTCAAGACGGTGAACCTTGGCGCAATGACAAGGGCTGCCCAGGCGAACGGCTGATCACCCGCGCGAGCGGCCGGCGGGCCGGTCTACGGGCGGTGCGCTTCCCAGTGGTTGTCCGCGGCCAAGCGCCGCAGGGGTCCACGTCAGCGCGGCCTGCCCGTGCACCGGGTGCCGTGCCTATCGCCAGTTGCGCACCCCGCAAGTGTAGCCGAGGCGCGCCCCAGGGCGGTGCTCAGGAGGCGGCCAGCAGGGCCACCTTCTCTTCGCGCGCGGCGGGGGCAGGAGCGGCCACGGGCAGGGCGCGGGCCGGGGCAGGGCGCGCCTGCTGAGCCGCGGGGAGCGGCAGGGCGCGACCCTTGGCCACCTGGTGGAGGCGGGCGTGCTCGGACATCACCTTCTCGGCGTAGCCGCCGTCGCCCTCCAGGTTGGCGGCGCCCACGTAGTGCTTGAGGCCGCCTTCGAGCGAGCCGGCGCGGGCAATCGATTCCTGCAGCACCTTCACGCCCACGCGCAGGTTGGTCACCGGGTCGAAAGCGGCCAGCGTGCCGCCGAAGCCCTGGTACTTGTCCGAGTGGATCTTGGTCATGACCTGCATCAGGCCCTGGGCACCGACCGCACTCTGGGCGAAGGGGTTGAAGCTCGACTCCACGGCCATGATGGCCAGGATCAGGGTCGGGTCCAGCTTGGTGCGCTGGCCGACCTCGTAGGCCTCGGCAACCAGGGCGCCCAAGGGCTCGGGTGCCACGCGGTACTTGCGGCTCAGCCAGTAGGCCACCGCGGCCTGCTCGCGCGGCAGGTCCTTGGGGTCGGTGGCCGTGGCGCGGTCGATCGCGTCCGGCTCGGCCTCGATGCCGACGGTGGCGACCTGGCGCGACTGCAGCCAGCTCATCAGTTTTTCTTCCCCGGCCTGACGCAGGTCAGGGCGGGCTGTCAGGGTGATCGCCGCAAAGACGACGGCCAGGCCGACGAGGGCAAAGCCATTGTGCGTGATCTCAAAAAAGCCCTCTGTGACATCGCCTGCGAAGGTGCGCAGGCCCTGGGCCATTTTTCCTAACGCTGTCATAGCACTTCCTTTCTACGCAAGGCGCATGGGCATCGCGCTGTAAAAACAGCATCGACACGCAAGCTCCTCGTTTGGATTGGTACGCAGTCCATGGCGCGAACGTCGTAGCTGACGTGTTGCCTCGCGATTGGACCTAGCCGGGGTCGGCAGCGGATTCGGGTCGTTCCGGATTCTTCGGACGGAACGGGCGGATTCTAGGGGGGCATCTAATGCCAGGTCAATACTTAACCTTACGTTTTAAACTACTTTTTATCATAAGGGCGGGCGCGGATACGGCGTTTACAAGTGCGTTCCGAACTCCTGAAATACCGGAGAAGCGCGGTCAATGCAAGCCTCGAAAAACAATCACGGGCCCGGAGATGATTAAAAACTCTATTTGCATTCCCCTGGGGTGGCGCCTAACTTGGTAGGGCCTGATTGATTTCGGGCATCAAGCCGGTAGGACGGCGCTGCCGCTGAAGGTGAGCAGCAAAGAGCCCCGGCGATTCATGGAGGCAATCTCTTGCCTCCTGTGCAATGCGGAACGTCCATCTTCCCGTTGCAAACCCCGACGGCAAATGACATTGAGTCTGCCGTCAAGCCCGGCGGTAGGCCATGTGGTCGACCGCCGGGCTTTCTTCTTGGCGTCGCGGCGTGGCAGCATTGAGCTTTTGCGGCTGGCACAGCACACTCGTGACATGGACAACAAGAAGTTACTAGGGAAAATCCAGGGACATCGATGGACGCGGCGCGCGCTCTGGGCGGCCGGCGGCCTGATCCTGATGTGGGCGCTGGCCTGGCTGGCCGTGCCGCCGCTGCTCAAGAGCCAGGCCGAGAAGCTGGGCAGCCAGGCGCTGGGGCGCCAGGTCCGCATCGGCGCGGTGGACTTCCGGCCCTGGTCGCTCGAGCTGGCCGTGTCGGAGCTGCGCGTGGCGAGCGCCGACGGCCAGTCGGTCCAACTGGGCGTGCAGCGCCTGTATGCCGATCTGGAGCTGCAATCGCTGCTGCGCCTGGCGCCGGTGGTCGATGCGCTCGAGGTGGACGCTCCGGTGCTGCGCCTGGCCCACCTGGGCGAGGGCCGCTACGACGTCGACGACATACTGGGCAAGCTGAGCCAGCCCGCCCAGCAACCGGCCGGCGAGCCGCCGCGCTTTGCGCTCTACAACCTGGCGCTGCGCGGCGGCGCCATCGACTTCCGCGACGCCACGGTGAACCGCACCCACGAGTTGCGCGAGCTGAGCCTGGCCGTGCCCTTCCTGAGCAACCTGGCCTCGCGGCGCGAGGTCAAGGTGCTGCCGCACCTGGCTTTCAGCCTCAACGGCAGCCGTTTCGACTCGGCGGCCGAGAGCACACCGTTCGCCCAGACGCGCAAGACCGACGCCACGCTGCGCATCGAAGCGCTCGACCTGGCGCCCTACCTGGGCTACCTGCCCGCCAGCCTGCCGGTGCGGCTGAACTCGGCGCTGCTGGATGCCGAGCTCAAGCTGTCCTTCGCCCAGACGCCCGATACCGCGGTGCGGCTCAGCGGCAGCCTGCAGGCGCGCGGCGTGCAGCTCAGCGATGCCCGGCAACAGGAGCTGCTGGGCTTCGAGGCGCTGAGCCTGGGGCTGGAGGAGCTGCGCCCGCTCGAGCGCTCGGCCCGCCTCTCGTCCGTGGCGCTGAAATCGCCCAAGCTGACGCTGCGGCGCGACCGCGCCGGCCAGCTCAACCTGGCGCCGGCGCCCACCAAGCCCGCGGCTGCTGCGGCGACCGCGGCGGCCGCGCCCCCGCCCAGCGCCTGGCAGCTGGCCGTGGCCAAGCTCGAGGTGCGCGACGGCAAGATCGGCTGGATCGACGACAGCGCCGCCGCGGCCGGCGCCCCGCCGGCGCGCATCGACCTGGGGGGCTTCACGCTGGACGCCAGCGACATCGCCCTGCCGTTCGCGCGCCCGGCGCCGTTCCGTGGCGCCGCGTCCCTGGCCAGCGCCGACGCGGCCGGGGCGGGCACGCTGCAGTTCAGCGGCAGCGCGAGCGACCGCGCCGCCACGCTCAAGCTCGACGCCAAGTCCCTGCCGCTGTCCCTGGCCGAGCCCTATGTGGCGCAGTTTCTGACGCCCAGGCTGGCCGGCACGCTGCATGCCGCGCTGGACCTGGACTGGCAGTCGGCCAGCGAGCCGGGAAGGCCGGACACGCTGAAGCTGAATCTGGAGCGCGTGGCGCTCGAGCAGCTGGCCTTGGTCCAGGGCAAGAACAGCTTGGCTGCCATCCAGTCCCTGGAGCTGGCCCAGGCCCGCATCGACCTGGTTGCCCGCTCCGCGGCGCTGGGCCGGCTGGCCCTGACCCAGCCGCGGCTCAAGGTGGCGCGCGGTGCCGACGGGCGCTGGATGTACGAAACCTGGATGCGCGCAGGCCCCGCCGGTGGCTCACAGGGCGCTGGCGCGAAGCCTGCGCCGGCCTGGAAGCTGTCGGTCGACGACCTGCGCCTGGACGGCGGTCAGCTCGGCTGGCAGGACCTGGCCACGCCTCGCCCGGCGGTGTTCGAGGTCTCGGCGCTGGCGCTGCAGGCCCAGGGCCTGGACCTGGCCGGTCGGCGCCCCGCGCCGCTGCAGCTGTCGGCGCGCATCGCCGCGGGGCGTACCGAACCGGGCCGGCTGGCGTTTCGCGGCCAGCTGGGCCTGAACCCTGTGGCAGCCCAGGGCCGGGTGGACCTGGCTCATTTGCCGCTGCACGCGCTGGAGCCGTACTTCGGCGAGGCCCTGAACCTCGAGCTGCTGCGCGCCGACGCCAGCTTCAAGGGGCAGCTGCGCTATGCCGACAGCGCCGCCGGCCCGCAATTGCACGTGACGGGCGACGGCGCGCTGGAGGAGTTGCGCGCGCACAGCCTGCCCGGCAGCCCCACCGCGGGCGACGCGGTGGGGCCCGGCCGACCGGCGCCGCGGTCGCACCCAGCGCGCCGCGCGCGGGGCGCGAGGGCGGGGCGCTGCGCCTGGGCGGGGAACTGCTGGCCTGGAAGGCCCTGAACC
>NZ_SCMM01000072.1:0-15948 GCF_005503345.1 Ramlibacter sp. 2FC | reverse complement strand
CAGACTCGCAGTCGCCCGCGAAACCCTTGCCTTCGGCTAACTCTTCCCCTTGCCGGGCGAGTAGAGGACTTTCACCTCCGAGTGGGTGCGCCCTGCCGGGCGCACCGCAAAAAGGCCCGCTCAGCGGGCCTTTTGCTTCAGTGGGTCAGAGCCGGGGCTCAGTCGTCCCAGTCGTCGTGGTGGCGGTGGTGCTTCTTGTGCCAGCGATGGCCCGGCGGCACCCAGCCGGCGCGGTAGACCGGCGCCGGCGCGTAGTAGGCAGGTGCGCCGTAGTAGACCGGCGCCGGGCGCACGTAGACCGGGCGCGGCTGCACGTAGACCGGCGCCGGCGCCACGTAGACCGGTGCGGGCTGCACGTAGACCGGCGGCGCATTGGCCACGCCAACCGCGATGCCCGGCGAGGCCACGCCGACCGACCAATAGACATCGCCCGCCTGGGCAAGGCCGGTGGCGCCGAGGGCAGCCACGCCCACCAGAGCAGCCGCAAACCTGGCCCTCATGGCCCGGGTGGCAGAACGATCGAATTTCATGGTGATCTCCTTCTTAGAGGGCACGGCACCTGTGAGAGTGGTGCCCATGCCTTTATTAAACGCGAGGAAGCCGATACAGATGGCCGCTGCCCGGTCAAAGAGGTTGCCAGACGTAACACGCACAAAGTAACGGGCCGGCCCCCGCCCCCTAAAATCGATCCATGAGTTCTGCCACCGACAAAAAAACCACGACCGAAGCCCCCAAGGCCAGCAATTTCCTGCGCCAGCTCATCGAGCACGACCTGGCGCGCGGCGCCTATTCGGGCCGCCACTGGGACGGCACGCCCGGCGACGCCACCCAGCACGCGGCCGGCCAGCCCGATCCGGCCCGCATCCGCACCCGCTTTCCGCCCGAGCCCAACGGCTACCTGCATGTGGGCCATGCCAAGAGCATCTGCCTGAACTTCGGCCTGGCGCGCGACTACGGCGGCGTATGCCACATGCGCTTCGACGACACCAACCCCGAGAAGGAAGAGCAGGAATACGTCGACGCCATCCTCGACGCGGTGAGCTGGCTGGGCTTCGGCTGGGAGGCGCATGGCCAGAGCCACCTGTTCTACGCGAGCAACTACTTCGATTTCATGTACCGCGCGGCCGAGTACCTGATAGCAACCGGCCACGCCTATGTCGACGAGCAGACGCCCGAGCAGATGCGCGCCAGCCGCGGCGACTTCAACACCCCCGGCACCGACAGCCCGTTCCGCAGCCGCTCGCCGGCCGAGAACCTGGCGCGCTTTCGCGAAATGCGCGCCGGCCAGCACGCCGACGGCGCCATGGTGCTGCGCGCCAAGATCGACATGGCCTCGCGCAACATCAACCTGCGCGACCCGGCCATCTACCGCATCAAGCACGCCGAGCACCACAACACCGGCAACGCCTGGTGCATCTACCCCATGTACACCTTCGCGCACCCGATCGAAGACGCGCTGGAAAACATCACCCACAGCATCTGCACGCTCGAGTTCGAGGACCAGCGCCCGTTCTACGACTGGCTGCTGGCGCGCCTCGCGCCCCTGCTGCGCGCGCCGCAGTTCGCGCAAGCCAAGGACTGGATCGAAGAGATCGAGCAGCAGGGCCTGGAGGCCGGCAAGGAATTCGCCCTGCGCTGCCACAACCTGGCCGACCAGCTGTTCGCCAGCGCGGCCGAGGCCCGCATGCGCGCCCTGTTCGCGCGCTGGGAGCATGACCGCGAGGCCGTGCTGCACGACCTGCCCGGGTTCTTCACCCTGCTCAAGACCGAGACCGAGCAGTTCACGCCCCTGCTGTCGCAGGCGCTCGAGGTGCAGCGCCCCAACCCCTTCCTGCTGCCGCACCAGCACGAGTTCGCGCGCCTGAACCTCAGCTACGTGATCACCAGCAAGCGCAAGCTCGCCCAACTGGTCAACGAGGGCAAGGTGAGCGGCTGGGACGACCCGCGCATGCCCACCATCGTCGGCCTGCGCCGGCGCGGCTACACGCCCGAGGCCATACAGCTGTTCGCCGAGCGCATAGGCGTGACCAAGAGCGACAGCTGGATCGACTACAGCACGCTGGAAGGCTGCCTGCGCGACGACCTCGACCCCAGGGCCGCGCGCGCCATGGCCGTGCTCGACCCGGTCAAGCTGGTCATCACCAACTGGGACGCGCTGCATGGCGCGGGAGCCTTGGACGACTGCGCCGCCCCGGTCCACCCGCACCACCCCGAATGGGGCCAGCGCCGCTTCAAGTTCGGCCGTGAGCTCTGGATCGAGCGCAGCGACTACGAGGAAACCCCGCCCAAGGGCTTCTTCCGACTCTTCCCCGGCAACAAGGTGCGGCTCAAGTACGGCCATGTCATCGAATGCAAGGGGGCCGTGAAGGATGCGAGCGGCCAGGTCACCGAGGTGCATGCCGAGCTCATCCCCGACACCAAGAGCGGCACGCCGGGCAGCGACGCGGTCAAGGTCAAGGGCGTGATCACCTGGGTCGGCGCCGCCGACGGCGTGGCCGCCGAGGTGCGCCTGTACGACCGCCTGTTCAGCGACCCCCAGCCCGACGCCGGCGGCAAGGACTTCCTGGCCAGCCTGAACCCCGACAGCCTAAAGACCGTCACGGCCTATCTGGAACCGTCCCTCGCCGCCTGCGCGCCCGACGAGAAGTTCCAGTTCGAGCGCCACGGCTACTTCGTCGCCGACCGCGTAGACCATGCGGCGGGCAGGCCGGTGTTTAACCGGGTGACGGGGTTGAAGGACAGCTGGGGGAAGTAAGTACTCGACGATTCTGTATATAAGAAAAATAAGAAGAGGAGGATGGCATTCTGTATGGATGTGAAGGTCAAATGACGCCACCCGCCGGCCGCACTACACTTGCCGCAAGGTGATGACCATGCAGCGCAAAATCACTCCCCCCGCTGACCCGGCAGGCCGCGCAAGCGTTCGTGGCGCGGGTGGCTGCAGTATTTTCCAACCCCCGGCTGCTGGAGAACATCGCGCGTGAGGGCCTCCCGCTATGAAGGCAATGGAGCTCATGCAGAAAGCACGACAGGCGGCCGCCTCCGTCCGCTCGCTTTACGACCTGCCAGGCATGACATGAAGCGTATTTCCCCGATTTGCGCTTCAATTGCGAAGCGCAATAGGGTCCGCCTCGGGTTCGTTCGAGACGGCGCCTGCCACACTTGTCCGGCCTGGCGGCAGCAGATTCGGCAAGGACCTATATTGGCATAGGCGCCCGCAAGAGCACAGTGCGGGCGACCGCTGACTTCGGAGCCGCAGCATGAATGCCTTTCTCCGCGCCGCTCTGGCTGTCCTGGTCCTCGTCCACCTGCCGGCGGCCAGGGCCGAATCCCTGCGCTGCAACGGTGCCAGCGCAGCGGAAGGCGACTCCAGGCTCTCGGTGCTCTACAAATGTGGCCGGCCGGTGCTGGCCGAGTCGTTCTGTGCGCCGGTCTACTACGCGGGCTCCCTGCATCCGGTTCCGGCGCCTGTCGCCAATCTCTTCGTTCCGTGCCAGCCGGTCGAGGAGTGGCTCTACGACAGGGGCCCGGGCAACCTCATGGCGACCGTCAGGTTCCGCGCCGGCGTGGTCCAGTCCATACGGTACGGTCGCATGCCCCATTGAGGGGCGGTTCACCGGGCACGACAGAGTCGCAGGCGCCCTGCCTGCCGCGTTTGTGGCGTACCATTTCAGGCACAGGTCCCGCTCCGAGACCCGAAACGAAACGGAGGGCTTATGCCCAAAGGCGAGCAGCGCAGCAACAAGATGGCGAAGAAGCCCAAGAAGGACACTTCGCCCCCGAAGGAGGCTACGCCGTCGGACCGGCCCATGCCGCCGGTGACCGCGGTGATGCCGCACGGCAAGCTCAAGAAGAAGTAGCCGGCGAAGGCCTGCCGGGCAGCGGCAAGGCCGGGTGACCGTTTCGGCGTGGCGCACTACACTTGACTCCATGCGCCCCTCCGAAGCCCTGTCCCTGCACCGCGCGCGCATTCGCGAGATTGCGTTGAGCCACCGCGTCAGCGGTGGACGGGTGTTCGGTTCGGCCCTGCGGGGTGAGGACGGTCCGGACAGCGACCTCGATCTGCTGGTGAAGCCCACTGCGCAGACCACGCCGCTCGACATAGGCGCCATCCGCTACGAATTGAAGGAACTGCTTGGCTTAGAGGTGGACGTGCTCACCCCCAACAGCCTGCCGCCGAAGTTCCGTGAGCAGGTGCTGCGCGAGGCCCTGCCCGTATGAGCCACGCCGACGCACCGTGCATTGCAGAGACCTGCGGCACATGGCAGGGATGTCATTCATGAGCGACCGCACTTCGGACAGTCCGGACTTGCCCGACCCGTCGACGGATGCGCTCTGGGCCAAGGAGGCCGATGACCGTGTGGAGGCTTATCGAACCGGTGAGGTTCGCGCTGTGGCGCTTGCCGAGGCCTTGGCCAGCTATCAGGTGGCGAACAAGCCCCTTTGAACATCTGCCCGCAGGCGCCAGCGCAAGCCGCAATCGACGAGGCCATGGTGCAGGTGAGATGATGCGACCGGCCTGCAGCACTACACTTCTCCGGGACCATGAACACCTCTGCGCCCACCGTCAACCCTGCCCTCAGCGCCGCCCGCGAGTTTGCGGATCGCGTGGCAGCGCGCTGGCCGATGCGCGGCGCACTGCTGTTCGGCAGCCAGGCGCGCGGCAGTGCGCGGCCGGACAGCGACACGGATGTGGCGGTGCTGCTGGCCGGCAAGCCTGGTGACTTTGTCGCCACCAAGTTGGCGATGGACGACGTGGCCTACGACCTGCTGCTGGAGTCGGGCATCCGCATCCAGCCCCTGCCGACCTGGGAAGAGGAGTGGGCGCACCCCGAACGGTATTCGAACCCGCGGCTGCTGCAGAACATCGCGCGCGAGGGCCTGCCGCTGTGAAGGCGATGGAGCTCATGCAGAAAGCGTGGCAGGCGACCTCCTCGGCCCGCTCGCTTTTCCAGACGTAGTGCACCTGCTCCGGGAGGGCGTGAAGTTCGCATGAGTTCCCCCAACTGGTACGACCGCCACATCTTCCCCCGCGCAATGGACCTGGCCTGCGGCCTGCCCATGGTGGGCCGGCAGCGCGCGCTCGTCGTGCCGCGGGCCCAGGGCCGGGTGCTCGAAGTGGGCCTGGGCACCGGGCGCAACCTGCCCTACTACGACAAGAGCCGCGTCACCCGGATCGTCGCGCTGGAGCCCGCGCTGCAGATGCATGCGCTCGCGCGCGAGCGCGCGGCCGAGGCCGGTTTCGAGGTCGAGTTCGTGGGCCTGTCGGCCGAGCGCATCCCCCTGCCCGACGCGAGCTTCGACACTGTTCTCACCACCTACACGCTGTGCTCGATTCCCGACCCGCTGGCCGCGCTCAGGGAGATGCGCCGCGTGCTCAAGCCCGGCGGCCGGCTGCTCTACTGCGAGCACGGCCGCGCGCCCGAGGCCTCAGTTCGGCGCTGGCAGGACAGGCTGCAGCCGCTGTGGGGCCCGCTGGCCGGCGGCTGCCATCTGGGGCGCGACATCCCGGCCCTGCTGCAGCAGGCCGGCTTCAGGCTGATCGACCCGCACCAGGGCTACCTGCCCGGGCCGCGGCCCTTCACCTACCACTACTGGGGCGAGGCGCTGCCGGCCTGAGGCGCTGCTCAAACGGCCTCAGGAGGCGGCCCGCCCCAGTGCGCGCAGCCGGACCTCCCATTTCCTCACGCCGGCCTCGCCCAGCTGCTCCACCATGCCGACCAGGGTCTCGTTGACCGGCGCGATGCCGACGAAACCCAGGACATTGCGCTCGAGCGACTTGAGGCTGTGGGCGCGGAAATACCAGCGGTAGACCAGGGCCGGCATGCCCATGGTGACGACCAGGCGCGCGCTGCGCCCGGCCAGGCCCTTGCGGCCGAAGGGGTTGCTGGCGCGCTCGGCCGGGTCGGCCTTGAAGGCGAAGCCCGGCCGCGCGACCTGCTCCAGGAAGCCCTTGAGCAGGGCCGGCATGTCGCCCAGCCAGAGCGGAAAGAACAGCACCAGGTGCTGGGCCCAGGCGATGTCGGCCTGCGGGCCCTGCAGGGCGGCAGGCAGAGCGCCATGCTCCCATTCCTGCTGGCTGCGCAGCAGGGGGAAGTCCAAGCGCGCCAGCTCAAGCTGGCGCAGCTCGTATGCTCGCAGGTCGCAGCCCCGCGCGCCTTGACCTGGCTCACGGCGGCGCGCGACCTCCCTTTACCGGGTGGCGTCGAGCCGGCCGGCCAGCAGCTCGGGCAGGCGCTCGGCGCCCATGCGGAAGCCGCAGGCCTGGGCATGGCCGCCGCCGCCCATGCTCTCGGCCAACGGGATGCAGTCGTAGTCGCGCTGCGAGCGCAGGCCGACCTTGATGAGGCCGCCCTTGCCCACGCTCCAGACCAGGGCGAAGCTGCCGCACTGGCGGGACAGGATGTCGCCCACCAGGCTGTGGAAGGCGCCCGGTGCGTTGACCATCAGGCCCTGCTGGCCGTTGAAGACCACGGGCTCGGCGCCGGTGGCGATGTCGGCGGCGAGCTTGCGGTACTTGTCGTCCATGGCCTGGCCGCGCGCCATGAACTCGGCCAGCTGAGCCGGGCTGTAGTCGGCGATCTCGGCCCAGCGTTCGAAGGTTTTCTCCTCCATGTCCAGCGCGGCGAGGAAGCCGGCGCTTTCGGGGTACTGCCAGGTCCAGAGGTCGCGGTCCTCGATGTAGCGCACCAAGTCCGGCAGCGGGCGCTCGCGCTGGAAGAACTCCCAGGCCAGGCGCGAGCCGGACTTGCCCATGTCGAAATGCAGCACGCCGCAGCGGCACTCGAAGCCGTCGAGCTGCTGGGCGGCGCTCTTGTGGTGGTCCAGCATCACGAGCTTGGCGGCGCGCGCGTCGATCTCGCGCATGAGCCCGGGCGGGAAGGCGAAATCCAGGATGTAGACCACGCGCCCCTCGAGCGGCGGCAGGTCGGCCACGCTCTGGGTTTCTCCATGGTCCAGGCCCAGGAACTCGGCCCGGGCGCCGTAGAACAGCCAGGCGGCCAGGGCGGCGGCAAGGCCGTCGGGGCAACCGCGGCCGTGGTAGATGACCAGGGGCTGGGGGTCGCCCAGGTCGGGCGGCGCCAGCAGGGACAGGGGAAGAATCGTTCTCATGACAGCCCGATTGTGGCCCCACGCCGGGGCCGGTTGCCAGCGCGGGCCTTCAGGCGGGCGCCAGCACCCCGAGCAGCCAGCGGTTGAGGTCGGCGATCTCCTCCATGCAGACCGAATGGTCCATCGCGTATTCGTGCCAGGCCACGGCGTAGCCCAGGGTGCGCAGCGCGTCGCGCGAGGCACTGGCCCGGGCCAGGGGCACCACCTCGTCGTGCCGGCCATGGGCCAGGAAGATAGGCGTGAGCGCGTTGGCGTCGTGCCGCTCGGCGGCGGTGCGGGCGGCCAGCGGCAGGTAGCCCGACAGTCCCGCGATGCCGGCCAGGCGCTCGGGGTGGCGCAGCCCGGTCATGAGCGCCATGGCGCAGCCCTGAGAAAAGCCGGCCAGCACGATGCGCGCGGCCGGGATGCCGCGCGCCTGCTCGCGCGCCAGCAAGGCCTCGATGGCGGCCTGCGAGCGGCGCAGGCCGGCCTCGTCCTCGCGCTGGGCCAGGTCCGGGCCGAGGATGTCGTACCAGGCCGGCATGCGCATGCCGCCGTTGATGCTCACCGGCATCAACGGCGCGTTGGGGAACACGAAGCGCACCGGGCCGACCGGCGCCAGGCGCAACTGCTGGGCCAGGGGCACGAAGTCGCTGCCGTCGGCGCCCAGGCCGTGCATGAGCACCACGGCGGCGCGCGGCTGGGGGCCGGTTTCGATCTCTATGGTTTCCAGGGACATGAGGCGTCTTTCGATCAGGGGGGCGAGCGCGGGTGCGCAAGGCCCGATTGTGAAGTGCAGGCGGCCATCGGAGACAGCAGAGACAATAGGCGCGGATCCGCTGAACGCCAATGACGCGCCGCGCGCGCCGCCGGCCGCTGACGCGGCGGAAAGGAACCCCATGCCCTACGAGCTTCATTACTGGCCCGGCATCCAGGGCCGCGGCGAATTCGTGCGGCTGGCGCTGGAGGCGGCCGGCGCGCCCTATCTGGACGTGGCGCGCAGCGAGGCACCGGGCCAGGGCATGGCCGCCATGATGCATTACCTGGAGGACGAAGCGGTCCCCCGCCCGCCCTTCGCCTGCCCCTTCCTGGTCGACGGCCCGCGGGTGATCGGCCAGACGGCGGCCATCCTGCTCTACCTGGCGCCACGGCTGGGCCTGGTGGGCCGGCGCGAGGCGGACCGGCTGTGGGCGCACCAGTTGCAGCTGAGTATCGCCGACGTGGTGGACGAGGTGCACAACACCCACCATCCGATCGCCGGCAGCCTGTACTACGAGGAGCAAAAGCCCGAGGCCATGCGCAGCGCCGAGCTGTTCCGCCGCGAGCGCCTGCCGCGCTTTCTGGCCTGGTTCGAGGCCGTGCTGGCACGCAACCCGCGCAACGCCATGGGCCGCGGCCCGCACCTGGTGGGCGGGCGGCTGAGCTATGCCGACCTCTCGCTGTTCCAGCTGGCCGAGGGACTGGGCTACGCCTTTCCCCGGGCCGCCGCGCGCGCGCTCGGCAAGGCACCGCGCGTGGCGGCGCTGCACGCCCGGGTGGCCCAGCTGCCGCGCGTGGCGGCCTACCTGGCGAGCGGGCGGCGCCTGCCGTTCTGCGAGGAAGGCATCTTCAGGCGCTACCCGGAGCTGGACGGCTGAAGACCACCTGAGCCCCGCCGCCAGCCCATGCTGCGGCGCACAAGCGGTTTAGGCTGGCTCCGGCTTGCGCCGGGCTCTGCCGCGGCGTATAAGGCAGAGGTGGTTTCGCCAAGGTCACGCGGCGTAACGAACAGGAGGGGGCCATGAAAAAGCGCATCTACTGGCTGATCCCGGACCTGGCGAGCGCCAGGCGGACGGTGAACGATCTGCAGCTGGCCGGAGTGGAGGCGAAGCACATCCACCTGGCGGCGCGCGAGGGCGTGGACATGCGTGGCCTGCACGAGGCCAATGTCTGGCAGACCTCGGACCTGGCCCACGCGGTGCAGACCGGCCTGCTGATCGGCGGCGCCCTGGGCATCGTCACCGGCCTGCTGGCCGCGCTGTTCTTCCCCCTGTCGCAAGCCTCCCCGCAGTGGGAGATGGCCGCGGTGCTGGCGGTGCTGGGCGGGGTGATCGGCGCCTGGTCGTCCAGCATGGTCGGCATCTCCATCCCCAGCCCCCGGCTGGAGCGCTTCGAGGGAGCCATCGACGCGGGACAGATCCTGCTGATGGTCGACCTGCCCGCCACGCAGATGGAACGGGTGACGGCGCTGCTCCACGCCTCGCACCCGGAGGCGCATTTCGAGGGCGCGGACCGCCTGCGTCCGGCCTTTCCCTGAACGTGAACGAAACACCGCGCTGAAAGCCCGCCCATGGCCATCGCCATCGCGCTCGTCGTGATCGTCGCCGCCTCGGTGCTGTTTCACTTCGTCAACCCCTGGTGGGCGCCGCCACTGGCCTCGAACTGGCGACAGATGGACGACACCATGACCATCACGCTGGTGATGACCGGGCTGTTCTTTGTCGGTGTCAACCTGTTCGTGGTCTACACCCTGCTACGCTTTCGCCACCGCGCCGGCCAGCGCGCGGCCTACCAGCCCGAGAACCGCCGGCTCGAGCGCTGGCTGACCGGCCTCACGACCCTGGGCATCATGGCGCTGCTCGCGCCCGGGCTGTTCGTCTACGCCAGCTACGTGCACGCACCCGGCGATGCCCTGGTGCTGGAGGTGCTGGGCCAGCAATGGCAATGGCGCTACCGCCTGCCAGGGGCGGACGGCAAGCTGGGCGGCACCGACGTGCGCTTCGTCAACGCCGGCAACCCGTTCGGCATCGACCCCGCCGACCCGGCCGGGCAGGACGACCGGCTGGTCGCGGGCGGCGATCTGCACCTGCCGCTGAACCAGCCGGTGAAGCTGCTGCTGCGCTCGCACGACGTGCTGCACGATTTCTACGCGCCACCCATGCGCGCGCGCATGAACATCGTGCCGGGCCAGGTCGGCAGCTTCTGGTTCACGCCCACGGTGGCCGGCCGCTTCGAAGCCATGTGCGCGCAGCTGTGCGGCGTCGGCCACCCCAACATGCGCGCGGTGATGGTGGTCGAGCCGCCGGCCGCCTTCCAGGCCTGGGTGGCGGGCCTGCCGACCTTCGCCGCCTCGCTGTCCGGCGCGGGCCGCGCCGCGGCGCCGGCCCCGGCCGCCGGCACCGATCTGCGCGTGGCCCAGGGCCAGGCCCTGGCCGAGTCCAGGGGCTGCGTGGCCTGCCACTCGGTGGACGGCAGCGCGCGCGTGGGGCCGAGCTGGAAGGGCCTGTACGGCACGGCGCGCCCGCTGGCCGACGGCAGCCAGGCGCAGGCCGACGAGGCCTACCTCAAGCGCGCCATCCGCGAGCCGGCGGCGCAGCTGGTCAAGGGCTTCCCGCCCGTGATGCCGGCCACGCCCGTCAGCGACGAGGAACTCGATGCGCTGCTGGCCTACCTGCGCAGCCTGGGCGGCGCGGCGCCGGCCGCGCCCGAGCAGAAGGCGCAGCGATAGGCCGCGAGCCGCCCCAACGAGGAACGCCATGGACCCCGCCGACCACGCCTCGCACGAACCGCAGAGCTTCTGGACCCGCTATGTCTGGAGCCAGGACCACAAGGTGATCGCCATCCAGTACGCGCTGACCGCGATCGCGGTGGGCGTGGTGGGCGTGGTGCTGTCCAACCTGATGCGGCTGCAGCTGGGCTTTCCCGGCCAGTTCGAGTTCATCAACGCCGAGCGCTATTACCAGTTCGTCACCATGCACGGCATGATCATGGTGGTCTACCTGCTCACGGCGCTGTTCCTCGGCGGCTTCGGCAACTACCTGATCCCGCTGATGGTGGGGGCGCGCGACATGGTGTTCCCCTACCTCAACATGCTGAGCTTCTGGGTCTACCTGCTGTCGGTGCTGGTGCTGATCGCGAGCTTCTTCGTGCCGGGCGGGCCCACCGGCGCGGGCTGGACGCTGTACCCTCCGCAGGCCATCCTGCCCGGCACGCCGGGCTACGAGGGGGGCATCGTGCTGATGCTGGTGTCGCTGGTGATCTTCATCGTCGCCGCCACCATGGGCGGGCTCAACTACGTGACCACGGTGCTTCAGGCGCGCTGCGAGGGCATGACGCTGTTGCGCATGCCGCTGACGGTGTGGGGCATCTTCGTCGCCACCATCCTCGCCCTGCTGGCCTTCCCGGCGCTGTTCGTGACCGGCATGATGCTGCTGCTGGACAGGACCCTGGGCACCAGCTTCTTCATGCCGGCGCTGGTGTCCATGGGCCAGGCCAGCGCCCACAAGGGCGGCAGCCCGCTGCTGTTCCAGCACCTGTTCTGGTTCTTCGGCCACCCCGAGGTCTACATCGTCGCCCTGCCGGCGTTCGGCATCGTCTCGGACCTGATCAGCGTGCACGCGCGCAAATGCATCTTCGGCTACCGCATGATGGTCTGGGCCATCGTGGCCATAGGCGGGCTCAGCGTGGTGGTCTGGGCGCACCACATGTTCGTCAGCGGCATGAACCCCTACTTCGGCTTCTTCTTCGCCACCACCACCCTGATCATCGCCGTGCCGACCGCGATCAAGGTCTACAACTGGCTGCTCACGCTGTGGCGCGGCGACATACACTTGACGGTGCCCATGCTGTTCTCGCTGGCCTTCATCTGCACCTTCGTGATCGGCGGGCTGACCGGCCTGTTCCTGGGCAATGTGAGCGTGGACATCCCGCTGTCGGGCACCTATTTCGTGGTCGCGCATTTCCACATGGTGATGGGTGTGGCGCCGCTGCTGGTGGTGTTCGGCGCCATCTACCACTGGTATCCCAAGATCACCGGGCGCATGCTCGACGACCGCCTGGGCCAGCTGCATTTCTGGATCACCTTCCTCGGCACCTACGCCATCTACTTCCCCATGCACTACCTGGGCGTGCTGGGCATGCCGCGGCGCTACTACAACTTCGACGGCTACGAGTTCATCCCGGCCTCGGCGCACGCGCTCAACGCCTTCATCAGCGTGGCCGCCCTGGTGGTCGGCGCGGCCCAGCTGCTGTTCCTGTTCAACCTGGCCTGGAGCCTGCGGCGCGGCCGGGCCGCGGGGCCCAACCCCTGGCGCGCGGCCTCGCTGGAATGGCAGACGCCCGAGACGCCGCCGGGACACGGCAACTGGGGCCCGCAGGCGCCGGTGGCCTATCGCTGGGCCTATGCCTACAGTGTGCCCGGCGCGGCGCAGGACTTCATCGCACAGAACGCGCCGCCGCAGGACGGCGGCATGGAGCCCGCACCCGGCCACGGCCAGGGCGGCGCCCGGGGAGCGACGGCATGAACGCCAGCCCCGCCTTGGGCAGCGCGGGCGGCTGGCCGCAGGCATCGCGCGCCGCCGCCGCGGGCATAGGCCTGTGGGTGTTCATGGGCGTGGCCACCAGCCTGTTCTCGCTGTTCCTGGTAGCCTACCTGATGCGCATCAGCGCGGCCGACGGCGCGCCCATCGCCCTGCCCTGGCAGACGGGACTGGCCACGGCGCTGCTGCTGACCGGCAGCTGGCTGCTGCAATGGGCCAGCGGCGCGGCGCGCGGCGCCGATCCCGAGCGCGCGCGGCGCCTGCTGCAAGCCGGCGGAGCCTGCGCCCTGGCGTTCCTGGCGGCGCAGCTGTGGGCCTGGCAGGCCCTGCTGGCCGCGCAGGTGGCGCCCGCCGGCAACCCGGCCGCGAGCTTCTTCTTCCTGCTCACGGCCATGCATGGCCTGCATGTGGCGGGCGGGATCGCGGCCTGGGCCTGGACCCTGCGCGCGCTGGCGCGCACCGGCGCGCAGGGCCCCGCCGCCTGGGCCTGGCGCGTCGCGCTGCTGGCGCGCTACTGGCATTTCCTGCTGGCAGTCTGGCTGGCGCTGTTCGCGGCGCTGGGCTGGCTGACGCCCGAGCTGGCGCGCCTGGTCTGCGGCGTCGATGGAGGCCTCTCATGAACACGAGCACGGGCACCGCGCCCTCCCCTGCGCAGGCCGCCGTCGCCGCAACCGACGGCTGGCGCGGCCTGGTGGCCGACTGGTCGGGCGATCGCGAGGCCTTCCGCGTCTCCTGGGGCAAGGCCATGATGTGGATCTTCCTGCTGTCCGACACCTTCGTCTTCAGCAGCTTCCTGGTCGGCTACATGACGGCGCGCATCTCGACCACCGTGCCCTGGCCGAACCCCAGCGAGGTGTTCGCGCTGCAGATCGGCGGCGCCCACCTGCCGCTGATCCTGATCGCCATCATGACCTTCGTGCTGATCAGCAGCAGCGGCACCATGGCCATGGCGGTCAACTTCGCCTACCAGCGCCAGCGCACCCGCTGCGCCGCGCTGATGCTGGCCACCGCCCTGCTCGGCGCGACCTTCGTCGGCATGCAGGCCTTCGAGTGGAGCAAGCTGATCTCCGAGGGCGTGCGCCCCTGGGGCAATCCCATGGGGGCGGCGCAGTTCGGCGCCAGCTTCTTCATGATCACGGGCTTCCACGGCCTGCATGTGTCGGCCGGCGTGGTCTACCTGGCCGTGGTGGCCCTGCGCGTGCTGCGCGGGCGCTACGAAGCCAGCGGCAACTACCAGATCGTCGAGATCGCCGGCCTGTACTGGCACTTCGTCGACCTGGTCTGGGTATTCATCTTCGCGCTGTTCTACCTCTGGTGAGGCCACCATGTCCTCCTCCGGCCAACAACATCCTATCGGCCTGTACCTCAAGGTCTGGGGCCTGCTGTTCGTGCTCAGCACCCTGTCCTACCTGGTCGACTTCTTCCACCTGCAGGGCGGGCTGCGCTGGGGCCTGATCCTGGCCTTCATGGGGCTCAAGGCCGGCCTCATCGTCGCGGTCTTCATGCACATGGCCTGGGAGCGGCTGGCCCTGGTCTACGCCATCCTGCTGCCGCCGCTCTCGCTGCTGGTGCTGGCCGGGCTGATGGCCGCCGAAGGCAGCCACACCTACCTCACGCGGCTGCTGTTCTTCCGCTGAGGGGCAGGATCCATCCGTTTCAAATGCAAACGGACGCTGGCCGCCTGGCGCCTAAAATCGGCGCCATGATCAGGCTATCGATCTCCCCCGCAAGACGCTCCGTCACAGCCGCCCTGCTGCTGGCCCTGGCCGCCACGCTGCCCGGCTGCGCCGTGGTCGAGGTGGCCGGCGCCACCGCGGGGGCGGCGATCTCGGTCACCGGGGCCGTGGTCTCCACCGGCATCACGCTGACCGGCAAGGCCGTGGGCGCCGGCATCGACGCCATGTCCTCGGACAAGGCCGAGAACACGCCCTGAACCCCGCCCTCTCCAGCCCGGGGAGTTTTCCCTATGTGCGCTGGATAACTTTGTGGACAATCCGGGGCTTGCCCTGTATGGGGATTGCAAGCCCTTGTTTTCAAAGGGCAAAGCTTGCGTTGCCTGGAAATTCAGCAGTGGGCAAGCAGGCGGCCGAGCCGGTCCGCGCCTGTGCTCGGGGTCGCTTGATGCGATGATCGCGGGCATGACCTCACGCCGCCCCCCTTCCCGCCAGTCCGACCGCCGGGCCGACAACGAATTGCTGTTCAAGGGCATCCTGATCGCCCTCATCGGCCTGGGCGTGCTGCTCTCGCCCTATTTCATCGAATCGCCGGGCATGCAGGGCATCGTGTCCCATGCCTCGGTGGTCGGCTGGTTCGCCCTGGTGCTGGGCGCCGCCTTCATCGTGCTCTACCTGGTGCGTCGCGCGCGCCGACCGCAATGAGGCCCGAGCCGCGCCTGAGCCCGGCCGCCGAGCGCAACAAGCAGCCCATCCTGGAGCGCCTGCAGGCCCTGCTGCCCGCGCGCGGCCTGGCGCTGGAGATCGCCAGCGGCACCGGCCAGCATGTGGCCTGGTTCGCGGCCGGCCTGCCGGGCTGGGTCTGGCAGCCCAGCGAGCTGGATCTCGAAGACTTTGCCTCGATCGCCGCCTGGAGCGAGCAGGCCGGCCTGGCCAACGTGCGCCCGCCGCTGCGGCTCGACGTGCTGGCGCCCCGGTGGCCGGCCGAGGGTGCGCCGTTTGGTGAATCCTTCGACCTGGTCTATTGCGCCAACCTGCTGCACATCGCGCCATGGACCTGCTGCGCGGCGCTGATGCAAGGCGCCGCGCGCCACCTCGCGCCGCAGGGCCAGCTCGTGGTCTACGGCCCCTTCCTGGAGGACCAGGTCCCCACGGCGGCCAGCAACCTGGCCTTCGACGCCGAGCTGCGCGCACGCGATGCGGCCTGGGGCCTGCGCCGGCTCGAGGCGGTGGCCGAGCAGGCCCGCCGCGCAGGACTGCGCCTGGCCGAGCGGCACGCCATGCCCGCCAACAACCTGCTGCTGGTGTTCCGCCGCAGCGCCGCCAGCACCGCCACCTCAACGCCTCCTGCCCCATGAGCCTGCCGCCCCATGTTCTCCCGGTGCGCCTGGAACACGCCTACCGCCTGCTCAACCACGGGCCCACGGTGCTGGTCAGCAGTGCCCACGCGGGCCGCTGCAATGTGATGGCCGCGGCCTGGAACATGCCACTGGAGTTCTCGCCGCCCCGGCTGGCCGTGGTGATCGACAAGTCCACGCTCACGCGCGAACTGGTCGAGGCCTCGGGCCGTCTGGTGCTGAACCTGCCGCCCCAGGCCCTGGCCGACGCCTGCTTCGCCGTGGGCAGCGTCTCGAGCCGCGAACTCGCCCCGGCCCAGGACAAGCTGACGGCCTTCGGCCTCGAGCGTTTCGACATGCCCGAGGCCGAGGCGCCGCTGGTCGGCGGCTGCCTGGCCTGGCTGGCCTGCCGCGTGCTGCCCGAGCCCCATGTGCAGGCCGCCTACGACCTGTTCGTGGTCGAGGTGCTTGCGGCCTGGGCCGACACGCGCGTGTTCGAAGACGGGCGCTGGCGCCCGCTGCAGGATATCCCGCCCGCCCAGGTGGTGC
>NZ_SCMM01000071.1:0-16907 GCF_005503345.1 Ramlibacter sp. 2FC | reverse complement strand
GGGCGACAGGGGCATGGTGCGCCTTTGCGAACGATTATGCCTCTGAGCTATTTCAGAAATCGACCAGGCTCAGCCCGACGCTGAGCAGCTTGCGGCGGCGGTTGTAGTCGAGCAGGCTGTCGCCATAGCCGCTGAACAGCTGGGTGTGAAAGCGCAGGCCGCTGCTCGGGCGGCTGCCGTTGCCGTTGCCGATGGCGCGCAGCCATTCGACGCGCACCGAGCCACGCGCCTCGGAGCGCAGCGTGTGGCGCAGCGTCAGGCCCAGGGTGTTGTCGGGGTTGGGGTTCCAGAATGCCGCCAGCTCGGCGCGTCCCACGTAGTCGCTGATGTCGGGGTTGTCGTCGTTGGCGCGCTTCTCGGGCAGGCGTTGCCAGACGCGACCCTGCACGCGCCAGCGGTGGCCCAGTTCCATGCCGCCCATCAGGTAGACACGGTTCCAGCTGCGCGACAGCGGCAGGCTCTGTCCGTTGGACTGGTGCACCAGGCCCACGCCGCTGTAGCGCAGCCGCCAGCCGCCGGGAAGCTGGGCGTCCGTGGGGTAGACGTAGACGATCTCGGGCTCGTGGTCGGTGCTGCGGAAGGGCCGCGAGATCTGGGGCGTGAACAGCTGCCAGTAGGACTGCTGGCTGTAGCCGAACCACAGCGAGTCGCGTGCCGTGGGGTGGCCCTGGGTCAGCAGGCCCTGCAGGATCTTGGTGCGCACCGACAGCTGGATGCGCGTCTCGCTGACGCGGTAGGGCTGGGCGCTGGCGGCGTTGTTCAGCGGGTTGGTCGAGCCAGGCTGCTGGTTCACGCTGTCCGAGCCGATCAGCGACAGGCTGATCGGTCGGTAGCTGCGTATGCTCAGCGGGTCGCAGCTGGCGCCGGTCTCGAGTTCCCAGAAGCGCGAGAGCTCCGAATACTGGCGGTCCTGGCAGCCCGGCTCGGCCGCGACGTTGATCACGCGCGTGGCCGGGATGCTGGCGTCCACCGGCGGCAAGGGCGCCGGCAGGGTTGCCGCAGGCGAGACGGGGGCTTCGCCCGCTTGCTGGCCGGCCCAGCGGTCGAAGCAGGCCAGGCGTGCCTCGCGGTCCTCGGCGAGGCGGGCGCAGGCCTGCCAGCCGACGTCCGGCGCCGCGCCCTCCGCGGCGGATGTCTGCCCCTGGGCGGCCGAAACGGCTAGCGCCAGCCCGGCTGCTTGCGCAAGACGAAGGGGTAACTGGTGTTGTCTTCTGCGCGGGTCCATGTGCCCTGTATCTCCATGCCGCATGCGTCCTCGCTCACTTTCCCAATCCATGTCGCCGCGATCCTCTGCCCGTCGCTCGACTCCTCGAGCGTGAAATCGCCCTCGTCCACGTCGCCGGCCACCAGGGCCCGCTGGTCGGCGCGCTCTATGCTGCCGCTCACGCCCTCGGCATGGCTGGGGCTCTTTTCCAGCCACAGCGTGGCCGTGCCGGGCAGGCCGTCGAAGCGGGCCAGCCACAGGCCATACAGGTGCAGGTGCGTGACCTCGTCGGCGGCCGGGCAGCTGCGCGCCGGCGGCTGCAGGCCGGCACCGGCCTGGGCCAGGGCGCAGGCCGTGCCCCCCAGCGCCGCGCCGGCCAGCAGCCAGAGCGCCAGGCGCCCGCGCTGGCGCGAGCTCACGCGCGAGCCCCGGCGGCCGCGGCCGCTGCGGCCTGGCTCTCGGCCTTCTTGGCGAACTCGGCGCGCAGCGCCTTGAGCTTCTCGCGCGGGTCTTCCTTGGCCGTGGTCTTGTCCAGCGCCATCTCGGCGATGAAGCGGCTGGGCAGGGCCGGCACGGTCTCGCGCCCCTTCTTGCGCCGCTTGGTCCAGCTCACGGCCAGCGTGCGCTGGGCGCGCGTGATGCCCACGTACATCAGGCGGCGCTCCTCCTGCAGGCGCTGAAGTATGCCCTCGCTCATCGCGCCCGCGGCCTTGCCCGAAGCCTGCTCGTCCTCGCCGAGCTTGAACGGCAGCAGGCCCTCGTTGACGCCGACCAGCAGCACATGCGGCCACTCCAGGCCCTTGGAGGCGTGCAGCGTGGACAGGGTCAGCACGTTCTGCTCCTGCTCGCGCTCGCTGATCGTGGACAGCAGCGAGATGGTCTGCGCGACCTCGAGCAGGCTCTTCTTCTCCGAAGGCAGGCTCACGCCGGCCTGGTCGTCGATCTGGCCGCCGCAGCGACCGGCCATCCAGTCGCAGAACTCCATCACGTTGGTCCAGCGTGCGGCGGCGACCTTCTCGTTGTCCTCGCCGTCGTAGAGATGCTGCTCGTAGCCTATCTCCTTGAGCCAGTCGGTCAGGAAGGCGCGCGCGTCCTCGGCGCCCAGGGTGTGGCGCGCCCGGTATTCGAGGTCGTTCACGTAGCGGCCGAACTCGTGCAGGCCCCCCACGGCGCGCGCCGAGAGCACGCTGGCCAGGCTGCTGGAGAACAGGGCCTCGAACAGGCTGAGCTTGTACTGGCCGGAGAAGCTGCCGAGTTGGCCCAGGGTCTGGTGGCCTATGCCGCGCTTCGGAACGGTCACGGCGCGCAGGAAGGCCGGGTCGTCGTCGTTGTTGACCCACAGGCGGAACCAGGCGCAGAGGTCACGGATCTCGGCGCGGTCGAAGAAGCTCTGGCCGCCCGAGACCTTGTAGGGGATCTGGGCGCGGCGCAGCGCCTTCTCGAAGGGCTTGGCCATGTGGTTGGCGCGGTAGAGGATGGCGAAGTCGCGCCACTCCTTGTGCGGCGAGTTCTCGCGCAGGCTCAGGATGCGCGCCACGGCGCGCTCGGCCTCGTGTTCCTCGTTGTCGGCGTCGACCACGCGCACCGGCTCGCCCTCGCCGAGCTCGGAGAACAGCGTCTTCGGAAACAGCTTGGGGTTGGGCTGGATCACGTTGTTGGCCGCGCGCAGGATGGCCGAGGTGGAGCGGTAGTTCTGCTCCAGCTTGATCACCTTGAGATTCGGGAAGTCCTGCGGCAGCTTCTTCAGGTTGTCCAGCGTGGCGCCGCGCCAGCCGTAGATCGACTGGTCGTCGTCGCCCACGGCGGTGAAGCGCGCCTGCTGCCCGACCAGCAGCTTGAGCACCTCGTACTGGGTGGCGTTGGTGTCCTGGTACTCGTCGACCAGCACATGGCCGAGCTTGCCCTGCCACTTGGCGCTGACCTCGGGGAAGTCCTTGAGCAGCTTGAGCGGCAGGCCGATCAGGTCGTCGAAGTCCACGCTCTGGTAGGCCGCCAGGCGCTCCTCGTAGCGCGCCATGATGCGCGCGGTGATGCGCTCGTTGTCGTCCTTGGCCTGGGCTTCAGCCTGCGCCGCGTTCAGGCCCATGTTCTTCCACAGGCTGATGGTCCACTGCCACTGGCGCGCCGTGGCCGCGTCGGTGCTGCCGCCGCAGTCCTTGAGGATGCTCACCACGTCGTCGGCGTCCAGGATGCTGAACTGGGGCTTGAGGCCCAGCACGCCGCCGTCCTCGCGCATCAGGCGCACGCCCAGGGCGTGGAAGGTGCAGATCACCACCTCCTTGGCGGCCCTGCCTATCAGGCTCTTGGCGCGCTCGCGCATTTCGGCGGCGGCCTTGTTGGTGAAGGTGATGGCGGCGATGCGCCTGGGCTCTATGCCGGCCTGGATCAGGCGCGCGATCTTGTGCGTGATCACGCGCGTCTTGCCCGAACCCGCGCCGGCCAGCACCAGGCAGGGGCCGTGCATGTAGTTCACGGCTTCTTGTTGGGCGAGGTTCAGGCCGGACATCGATTCTCAGACAAAGCGGGTCATCATAGCCAGCCGCGAGCCGGCGCCATCCTGCATCGTGAAATCTCTTCGCGCCCCCCGGCGCGGCCCCGGGTGCAACGACAATAGGCGCCGTGTTGTCTGTCTTGCTTGTTACCTTTCCTTTCTTCGCGCTGGTGCTCTGCGGCTATGTCGCGGCGCGCCGCCGCATGCTGCCTCTGGAGGCCATCCCGGGCCTGAACGGCTTCGTGCTGTTCTTCGCGCTGCCCTGCATGCTGTACCGCTTCGGCGCCAGCACGCCCATCGTGCAGCTGCTCGATGCCGGCGTGTTCTTCACCTACCTGGCCTGCGCCCTGCTGGTGGTGGCGCTGACGGTGGCGGCCAGCCTGAACCACCGCATACGCTGGAACGACGCGGCCTTCGGCGCCCTGGTGGCGGCCTTCCCCAACACCGGCTTCATGGGTGTGCCGCTGCTGCTGGCCTTGCTGGGCGCGCGCGCGGCCGGTCCGGCCATCGTGACCATCATGGTCGACATGGTGATCACCAGCTCGCTGTGCATCGCGCTGTCGCGGCTGGACGGCGCGGGCCAGCACGGCATGGCGCGCGCCATGCGCAATGCGCTCAGGGGCGTCCTGGTCAACCCGCTGGCCTGGGCCATCCTGCTCGGTGCCCTGGCTTCGGCGCTGCGCCTGGAGCTGCCGGGCCCGCTGGCCAAGACCATAGCCCTGCTGGGCGACGCGGCCTCGCCGGTGGCGCTGTTCACCATAGGCGCGGTGCTGGCGCGCTCGCAGATGCTCGCGGCCGCGCAAGGCCATGCGACTATTCCGCTGAGCGACTACCTGCCCGTGGCGCTGATCAAGCTGCTGCTGCACCCGCTGCTGGTCTGGGCGGTGGGCAGCGCGGCCATCGCGCTGGGCCTGCCGCTGGAGCGTTTCGCGCTCACCGTGATGGTGCTGGTGGCGGCGCTGCCCAGCGCCAGCAACGTGGCCATGCTGGCCGAGCGCTTCGGCGCCGACAGCGGCCGCATCGCGCGCATCATCCTGCTGTCCACCGCGGCGGCCTTTCTGAGCTTCTCGGCCGCCGTCGCCTGGCTGGTTTGAGCAGGCCCGCTCCGTTCACAGCCCGCTAACGGGTCTGGGCCGGGGGCGGCAGGCCGCCCATGCCGGGGATGTTTTCCATTTCCTCGGCTGGCACGGTGGTCGTGGTCTCCTTCAGCAGGCCGCCGCCGGCCACGCTGCCGGAGATCTGGCCCTGGCCGTTCACGCGCGCCTCGCAGTCCACCTTGTAGAAGGCGGGCAGGTTCTCGCAGCGGCGCAGGGCGTTGGCCCTGAGCTGGGCTTCGGGCTGGGTGGTCAGTTCGCGCGTGAAGCGGGCGGCGCGCGCCTCGCGCTCGGCGGGTGACAGGGCCTGGGCGGCTAGGGCCTGGACGCTGCTGCCCAGCAGGGCGGCGGCGCAGACCCAGGCGGTCAGGCCGGTGTGGGCAAGATGCTTCATCAGCAGTCCTCCTTGCGGTCTTGGAGCCTGGAAGGCCATCCATGCCCCAGTCTAGGAACCCGATGCCGGCAGGGGTTTTTCCATTTGTAAACCGGCCTGACAGGCAATCTCAGATCGCCAGCGGGTCCACGTCCACCGCCCATCGGATCAGGCCCTTGTGCTCGGGCTGGGCGCGCGTGGCGTGCAGCACCCCGTGCCAGGCCGCCAGGAAGCGCTGCAGAGCGGCGCGCGAGGGGCATTCGACCAGCATCTGGGCGCGCTCCACGTTGGCCACGCGCTGCACGCTCATGGGCACGGCCGGGTAGAGGCTGAGCCGGGCCAGCACCTGGTCCCAGCCCGGGAGCGCGGCCAGCTCGGCCTGCGCGGCGGCGCTGGCCGCGTTCAGGAAGCTCTGGGCCAGCTCCTGCGTGCGCGCCTCGGCGCGCACCAGGGCCTGGAAGCTGAACGGCGGCAGGCCGGCCTGCGCGCGCTCCTTGAGCTGGCTGGCGGCAAAGGCCGGGTAGTCGTGCCGCTTCAGCGCCTCGAACAGCGCATGGCCGGGGTGGAAGCTCTGCACCCACATCTCGCTGGCCGCGCTGTGCGCGGCCTCCCGCCCGGCGCGCCCGCCGGCCTGCATCAGCAGGGCGAACAGCCGCTCGGGCGCGCGGAAGTCGCTGGAGAACAGGGCGCCGTCGGGGTTCACCGCCGCCACCAGCGTGATGCGGCGAAAGTCGTGGCCCTTGGCGATCATCTGCGTGCCGACCAGCACGTCGACCTCGCCGGCGTGCACTTGCGCCAGCTGCGCCTGCAGCGCGCCCTTGAGCCGGGTGGTGTCGGCGTCTATGCGCGCGATGCGCAGCGGCGCGCCGTCGGGCCGCCGCAGGTCGGCCAGCAGCTCGGTCAGATGCTCCTCCAGCCGCTCGGTGCCGCGGCCCAGCGGCGCGATGTCGGCGTTGCCGCAGTCCGGGCAGGCGCGCGGCACGCGCTCCGTGAAGCCGCAATGGTGGCAGCGCAGCGTGCGGTCGTTCTTGTGGAACACGCGCCAGGCGCTGCAATAGGGGCAGCCGCTCTTCCAGCCGCAGTCGGCGCAGTGCAGCACCGGGGCATAGCCGCGCCGGTTCAGGAACACCATGCTCTGCTCGCCGCGCGCCACGCGTTCGCGTATGGCCTCGAGCAGCGGGGCGGAGAACACAGCCCGGCGCGGCTGGTGGTTCATGTCCACGCGCCGCACGCGCGGCAGGCTGCCGGCGCCTATGCGCTCGGGCATTTCCAGGCGCACATAGCGCCCGCCTTGCTCGGCCGGCCGGCTGTGGTGCCAGCTCTCCAGCGAGGGCGTGGCCGAGCCCAGCAGCACCTTGGCGCCCTCGAGCCGGCCACGGTAGACGGCCAGGTCGCGCGCCGAATAACGCGCGCCTTCCTGCTGCTTGTAGCTGGGGTCGTGCTCCTCGTCGACCACGATCAGCCGCAGCCTGGGGCAAGAGGCAAACACCGCCATGCGCGTGCCCAGCACGATGCGCGCCGCGCCGCCGTGCGCGGCCAGCCAGCTCTTGAGGCGCTGGGCCGGGGTCATGCCGCTGTGCAGCGCGACCACGGCCTGGGGGCCGAAGCGCTCGGTGAAGCGCGCTTCCAGCTGCGGCGTGAGGTTGATCTCGGGCACCATGACCAGGGCCTGGGCTTCGGGCTCGCGCTGCAGCAGGGCCTGGACGGCGTGCAGGTAGACCTCGGTCTTGCCGCTGCCGGTGGCGCCGAACAGCAGGAAGGGGCCTGGCTCGCCTTCCAGGCGGGCCAGGGCCTGAGCCTGCTGGGCAGACAGCCGCAGCGGCTCGGCGGCCGGCGCCTCACCGCCCGCCAGGGCCTGGCGCTTGAGTCGCCGCGCCAGCTGCACGGCGCTGAGCTCGCGCAGTTGCGGCGGCAAGGCGGCCAGCGCCACCTCGCCCAGGGCGCGCTGGTAGTAGCTGGCCGCAAAGCCCACCAGCTGGCGCCAGGCCGGGCCCAGCGGCGGCAGGCCCTCCAGCACGCCGGCCACGGCCCGGGCGTCCTGCGCCAGCCTTCCCTCGGGCGGCCCGTCCAGCGTGGCCCAGACGATGCCCAGCACCTCGCGCGAGCCCAGGGGCACGCGCACCAGCGTGCCGGCCGCAAGCGGCAGGGCGCTGCGGTAAGTCAGGGGCCCGGCCACGGCGCTGTGGGCCGGGGTCTGGACGAGGACGGCAAGCCAGTGGCTCATGTAGGGGGCGACCGTTTGAATACTTTTGTTTAACTTGTCCGAGCTTGCTCAGGTTGTCTTTTCAAATCGGGCTTAAGTGCTTGATTTCAAAGTACTTTGCGAAGCGTCCAGTATTTCTGTGGATAACTTTGTTGAAAACAAACCGTTACACACGCAAAACCCTTGTCCATCAAGGCTCTGCTTGCGCTGCCCGCTAAAGCAGCAGACTTCCCAAATCATTAAGAATCAATAACTTAGCTCAGCTACGGGTTTGATAGCAGGGACCTTTGCGGAGGCGTTTTGTTGCGATGCAGCACCACTTTTTTTGTGCATAACCGCGGTGCCGGATTCCACGATTTGGGGCGCCCGCCGGCAGCGGGCCCCAAGATGTGGCGCGCATGTGGCGCGCCGCAGTCCGGTTCAGCCGCCGCGCAGCGCGCGCGAGTGGCTGTGCACGGCTTCCACCAGCGCCGTTACATGCTCGGGCGGCGTGTGCTGGCTGATGCCATGGCCGAGGTTGAAGATGTGGGTGGGGCCGCAGGTCGCGGGGTTGCGGTGCGGCGCGCCGAAGCTGTCCAGCACCCTGGCCGCCTCGGCGCGGATCTGCGCGGGCGGGGCGAACAGCGCGTTGGGGTCGATGTTGCCCTGCAGCGCCTTGCCCGGTCCGCCCGCCGCGCCGCCGACCAGGGCACGCGCGCGGCCCAGGTTCATGGTCCAGTCCAGGCCCAGCACCTCGCAGTCCAGCGCCGCCATCTCCTGCAGCCACAGGCCGCCGCCCTTGGTGAAGACGATGCGCGGCACGATCTGGCCGTCCACGCCATGGCGCTTGAGGCCGGCCAGCACACGCGCCGTGTAGGCCAGGCTGAAGGCCTGGAAGGCGCCGTCGGCCAGCACGCCGCCCCAGCTGTCGAAAATCATCACGGCCTGGGCGCCGGCGTCGATCTGCGCGTTGAGGTAGGCGGCCACGGCGTCGGCGTTGACCTGCAGCAGGCGGTGCATCAGGTCCGGGCGCGCGTACAGCATGGTCTTGACCAGGCGGTAGTCCTGCGAGCCCTGGCCCTCGACCATGTAGCAGGCCAGGGTCCAGGGGCTGCCGGAAAAGCCGATCAGCGGTACCCGGCCGTTCAGCGCCTTGCGGATCGAAGTGACGGCGTCGAACACGTAGCGCAGCTTGTCCAGGTCCGGCACCGCCAGCGCTTCGACGGCGGCCTCGTCGCGCACCGGGGTGGCAAAGCGCGGGCCTTCGCCCTGGGCGAACGACAGGCCCAGGCCCATGGCGTCGGGCACCGTGAGGATGTCGGAGAACAGGATGGCCGCGTCCAGCGGGTAGCGCGCCAGCGGCTGCAGCGTGACCTCGGTGGCGTAGTCCACATTCGTGGCCAGGCTCATGAAGCTGCCGGCCTTGGCGCGCGTGGCGCAGTATTCCGGCAGGTAGCGGCCGGCCTGGCGCATCAGCCAGACCGGCGTGTGCTCGGTGGCCTGGCGCAGGCAGGCGCGCAGGAAGCTGTCGTTTTGCAGCGGGGCGAAAGTCGGGATGCTCATGCCTGCGATTGTCGCAGGCCGCCCCCTCCGGGGCTCAGCGGGCGGCGAGCCGTGCGAGCTCGACTGCGATGCAGGCGTCCTGCACCACCAGCAGGCCCGCGGCCTCGGCCTTGAGCGCGGCGCCGGCGTGGGCGATGCCCAGCTGCATCCAGACCGCACGGGCGCCGACGGCGATCGCTTCGTCGATCAGCGGGGGCACGTCCTCGGGGTTGCGGAAGATGTTGACCAGCTCGATGCGTTCGTGCTGCGCGGCCTCGGTGAGGCTGGGGTAGGCCTTTTCGCCGAGCACGCGATCGGCGTAGGGGTTCACCGGAATGATGCGGTAGCCCTGCGCCTGCATGGCGGCCGAGACGCCGTGGCTGGGCCGGTAGGGCTGGGGGCTGAGGCCGACCACGGCAATGGTGCGGCAGCTGCCCAGGATCAGGCCAATGGTGTCGGCAACGCTCATGACCGCAGTGTAGACAGGGCCGGCAGCCGCGCCGGCTCCGGGGTCAAAGGCTGGCCAGGGCGGTGCGCAGCTCGTCCACGCCGAGCAGCTCGGTCAGCACCAGCGGGGCGCGGCCGGCCTGGTAGAGCACGTAGACCGGTATGCCGCTGCGGCCCAGCTGTTGCAGCGCGGCCGTGATGGCGGGGTCGCGGCGCGTCCAGTCGGCGCGCAGCAGCTGCACGCGCTTGGCATCGAAGTCGGCCAGCACCTGGGCGTCGGACAGCGTGCCCTTGTTGAGCTGGCAGGTCACGCACCAGGCGGCCGTGAAGTCCACGAACACCGGCCGGCCGCTGGCCAGCAGCGCCTCGGCCTTCGCGGCGGACCAGGGCTGCCAGCGCTCGCCCTCGGCCACGGTCCGGGCGCCGTCCTGCACCCGCACCACCGCCGGTCCCAGGGCGCCCGCCAGCAGCGCCAGGCCGGCGATGGCCAGCGTGGCCAGCCAGGCGCGCGCGCGGCCTTCGAGCGTGAGCGTCCACAGCACCAGGCTCAGGCCCACCAACAGGGCCAGCAGGGCGCCTGCGCCGTCGATGCCGCTTTGCTGGCCCAGCACCCAGACCAGCCAGGCCACGGTGGCGAACATGGGGAAGGCCATGAGGCGGCGGAAATGGTCCATCCAGGCGCCGGGGCGCGGCAGCAGCCGGGCGACCGCCGGCGCCAGGCTGGCCGCCAAGTAGGGCAGGGCCATGCCAAGGCCCAGCGCTGCGAACACGGCCAGCGCCTGAGTCGCCGGCAGGGCGATCGCAAAGCCCAGCGAGGCGCCCATGAAGGGGGCGGTGCAGGGCGAGGCGATGGCCACGGCCAGCACACCCGAGACGAAGGCGTTGACCACCGGATGACGGGCTTCGAGCGCGGCCAGCCGGCCCGGCACGAAGCGGCCCCATTCGAACAGGCCGGCCAGGTTCAGCCCCATCACGGTGAACAGCACGGCCAGCGCCGCCACCATGGCCGGCGACTGCAGCTGGAAACCCCATCCCAGCTGTTCGCCGGCCGCGCGCAAGCCCAGCATCAGCCCACCCAGCGCCAGAAAGGAGGCCATCACGCCGCCGCTGTAGGCCAGGCCGGCGATGCGGTGGCCGCGCCGGTCGTCGGCATGGCGGGCAAAGCCCAGCACCTTGATCGCGAGCACCGGGAACACGCAGGGCATGAGGTTGAGGGCCAGGCCGCCGAACAGCGCGCCCAGCAGGGCCAGGCCCAGGCCCAGTTCGGTGGCGCCGCCGGCGGCAGGCGGGGCGACGGTGGCCGCGTTCTGCGCCAGCGCCGCCTGCAGGGCGGGCGGCAGCGGCGCCGGCGCGGCCACGGCCGGCCAGCGGCCGACGACCTGCGCCTCGGCGCGCCAGCCCTGGCCGCCCTGGCCGCCGACGGAGAGCACCAGCGGCATGCGCGCCGGGCTTTCGCTGCGCTGGGGCGAGACCGGGATGCGCGCGGTCCACAGCGTGCCCTGCCAGGCCTGGGTCCAGCCCCGGCCGGACTCGGCGGCGTTGTCGATCACGTTCGGCGTCTCGGGGAAGAAGTCCAGCTGGCGGCCGCGCAGGCTGGCCGGCAGGCCGGCCACGCTGACGGCCAGGGTCTTGCCGCCGTCCTGCAGCTCGACCTTGTGCGCGCCTTGCACCGGGCTGGGCTGGGCCTTGAGCGCGGCGTCGAAGGCGGCGCCGTGCAGGGCGGTGGAGCCGCGCAGCGGCAGCTGCAGCGCGAACTCGCCTTCCTCGGGGATGCATTCCTGGCGGCAGACCAGCCAGCGCGCCTTGAGCTTCAGATCCAGGGTGTCGCCGAAGGCGGGCGGACGGAAGCCGGGGCCGATGGCGAGCGGCACGGGCAGCAGCACCTGGTCCTCGTAGCCGTAGTTGGCCAGGGTGCCGACCGGGATTTTCTTGGGCAGGGGCCAGGCGATCTCGCCGGCCGTCACGCCGGGCGGCAGGCTCCATTCGAGCTGGGTGGGTTGGCCCGAGTCGCCCGAGTTCTTCCAGTAGGTGTGCCAGTGCGGCTGGTGCGTGAGCCGCAGCCCGGCCCACAGCGGCTGGCCCGGCGCAATGCCCTGGGGGGCATGGGCCAGCAGCTCGGCCCGCACCTGGGCGGTGCTGACTTCGGAGCCCGGGTTGCGCGGCAGCTGGGCCCAGGCGTCGAGGGCAAAAAATGCTATCGATAGGATAGCTAACGCGCGGTATAGAAACGGTCGGAGGCGGGGCATGGGAGGGAGGAGGAGCCGCCGGTGGGAGTGCCGGGCCGGCCGATTGGTTCCGCGGCGACTATACGCTTAGCCGCATGGGCTTTTCATCGGACGCCAAGTCCTGAAATAATGTTTTGGCGCGCAAGTGCGGCCCGGGCCGCCGGCGCCGCGCGGAGGACGGACACCATGCTGGTACTGGATTCGGCCCTGACCTCGGCCCTGACCCCCTGGGCCGACCACCTGCGCATGCAGTTCAATCTGCCGGTGCTGCTGCGCTGGGGGGATTCCCCGGGGCTGCGCCTGGGCGATTTTGCCGAGCCGCGGGTGGAGATCCGCATCCGCCACCCCGCTGCCGTGCCGGCACTGCTGTCGCCCAGCCTGGAGAGCCTGGGCGAGGCCTATGTGGAGGGGCACATCGACCTCACGGGTTCGGTGCAGGACCTGATGGCCGTGGCCTGGCGGCTGGCCCAGGCCGGCGAACACCCGCCTCATCGCGCCGAGGGGGCCGTGGCGCGCCTGGTGCAGCGCATCGCCCACGCCACCCACCACACCAAGGAGGCGGATCGCGAGGCGATCCACTACCACTACGACGTCTCCAACGCCTTCTACGCCGAATGGCTGGACCCGGCCATGGTCTATTCCTGCGCCTATTTCGCGCGGGGCGACGAGTCGCTGGCGCAGGCCCAGATCAAGAAAATCGACCATATCCTGACCAAGCTGCGCCTGGCGCCGGGGCAGCGCCTGCTGGACATAGGCTGCGGCTGGGGGGCCCTGGTGATGCGCGCGGCCACGCATTTCGGCGCGCGCTGCGTGGGCATCACGCTGTCGCAGAACCAGTACGAGCTGGCGCGCGAACGGGTGCGCGAGGCCGGCCTGCAGGACCGCGTGGAGATCCGCCTGCAGGACTACCGCGAGCTGCACGAGTCGTTCGAGCGCATCACCAGCGTGGGCATGTTCGAGCATGTGGGGCTCAGGCACCTGGCCGATTACTTCCGCAGCATCCACCAGCTGCTGGCGCCGGATGGCTGGGCGCTGAACCACGGCATCACTTCGACCGACGCGCACAACGGCGAGACCGGCTGGGGCGGTGGCCGCTTCATCGACCGCTATGTGTTCCCGCAGGGCGAGCTGCCGCACATAGGCACCGTGCTGACCACCCTGCAGGAAGGCGGGCTGGAGGCGGTCGACGTGGAGGGCCTGCGCCGCCACTACGCGCGCACGCTGCAGCTGTGGAGCGAGTCCTTCGAGGCCCGCACCGAGCGCATCAAGCGCTTGGTCGACGAGAAGCGCTGGCGCATCTGGCGCGTCTACCTGGTCGGCAGCCAGTGGGCCTTCGAGCACGACCAGGTGTCTCTGTACCAGGTGCTGTGCCGCCGCGCCGGCCAGCCGGCCCAGGGCCTGCCCTGGTCGCGCGACTGGATGTACGGCCGGGGCTGAGGCCGTTGGCCTCAGCCCGGGATGCCGAGCGCAAGCCCGCCGGCTGCGCGCGGGCTGCCGGGCCGGCTGGGGGCCTCGCCCTGGCTGCGGTAGCGCGCCTGCTTTTGCCCATACATCATGGCGTCGGCCGCGGCCAGCAGATCGACCAGGCCGTGGTCTTGCGAAGGCGCGCCCTCTATCACGCCGATGCTGAACGACAGTTGGAGGGAGGGCACGCGCCCCTGGTTGAACCGTTCGATGGCGGATTGCAGGCGCCCGAGCGCGCACTCGCCTTGCGCGTGGGTCGCCGCCAGAATGGCGAACTCGTCACCCCCCAGGCGCGAGACGATGTCGCAGGCGCGGAAGGTGGCTTTCAGGACCTGCGCGGCATCGCGCAGCAGGGCATCGCCGGTTTCGTGTCCATAGCGGTCGTTGACCTGCTTGAGTCCATCCAGGTCGATGTAGAACAGCGCCAGCTGCCTGTCGGCGCGCCGCGCGGCCTTGAGCTCCTGCTCTGCCAGCACGAAGAAGCCGCGCCGGTTCCACAGGCCGGTCAACTCGTCGGTCAGGGACAGGCGGCGCACCTCCTCCTCGGCCCGGCGCCGTTCCGTGTTCTCGGCCATCAGCTTGGCATTGACGACCTCCAGTTCGCGGGTGCGTGCGGCAACGGTCTGCTCCAGGCCCGCGTTGAGCGCGGCCAGCTGCTCCTGCGCCTGTCGATGCTGGTGGTCGACCAGGTAGATCCTGCGCGCCAGGCGCAGGACCAGGAGCGTGGCGGCTGCGCCGCCCGCCATCACCACCAGCGCCAGGGCGAAGCTGTCGTCGTAAAGCCCGGCACGCCGGCCGAGAAACGTCAGCCAGCCCAGGCTGAAGAGCAGCAGGGGCGCAAGCGGCAGCAGGCGGCGCGCCACCAGGCCCGCGGAGGCGTCGCTCACCATGATCTTCATGAAGCCCTGGCTGGGGCGCGCAGCGATCACGCCCAGGCTCAGCAGCGCCAGCGCGAACGCCGTATGGACCGCGATCGAGCTGAAGCTGCTGATGCGGTAGAGCGACTGGACCTCGAAGGCGTAGCCCACCAGGGCCAGCAGGGCCAGCAGCAGTGCCGCCAGCGACAGGCTTTGGGCTGCCATGGGGCGGCGGTCCTTCAGCAGCAGCGCCGCACCGATCAGGCCCAGACCTAGCGCCGTCACGGGCGCCATGCGGCCCGGATGCGAGGTCGACAGCAGCGTGTCGTCCTGGAACAGCCACTGGTCGAAGCCGAAGTCGAGCGCGACCAGGTATTGCGCCAGGCTCAGTCCCGCCACCAGGAGCACCAGGGCCGTCAGCAGCCGCGCGGCGCGCCTTGCCCAGGCGGTGGCGGGGCCTGCCTCCAGCAGCAGCGCCGCGCCGGCAGCCACCAGGGCGCAGGCGGTGTTGGCCTTCATGGACACGGTGCCCGGGAAAGCGCTCTTGATGCCGTCTATGCCCAGCCACCAGCCCATCAGGACGGTGGCGCCGAGCAGGGCTGTCAGCAGGCCCGCACCGCGCGAGAGCAGCAGAGATCTGGAGACGAAGACGGGGTTCTGCATCGGGCGATTCGTATGAATACTTTCGGCTGCGCCGAGTGTAGCCGTCCGGCTTTCATGGAACTGTCAGGAAGCATCTAAGATGCCCCCATGAGCCACTCCTCACGCTTCTGGGCCGAACTGAGCACGGCCGATTTCGACCGGCTGGACCTGGCGCGCGCCATCGCGGTGCTGCCGGTCGCGGCCACCGAGCAGCATGGGCCGCACCTGCCGCTGTCGGTGGACAGCGACCTGGTCGAGGGCGTGGTGGCGGCGGCTTTGCCCGAGCTCGCGGCCGACCTGCCCGTGCTGTTCCTGCCGACCCAGGCCCTGGGGCTGAGCCCCGAGCACGCGCGCTTTCCCGGCACGCTGACGCTCAAGGCCGAGACCGTGATCCGGCTGTGGACCGAGATCGGCGAATCGGTGGCGGCGGCCGGCGTGAAGAAGCTGGTGCTGTTCAACGCCCATGGCGGCCAGGTCAGCGTGATGGACATCGTGGCGCGCGATCTGCGTGCCCGCTTGGGACTGCTGGTCTACAGCGCGAGCTGGTTCAACCTGCCGTTGATCGACGCCCAGGGCGCCGACGTCAACGCGCGCTTCAGCGCCCAGGAACACCGCTTCGGCATCCACGCGGGCGAGATCGAGACCTCGATGATGCTGGCGCTGCGGCCCGATCTCGTGCGCATGCAGCTGGCGCAGGATTTCCGCTCCAAGGCCCAGGACCGCGCCGCGCGCTTTCCCATTCTGGGCAACGGCCGCAGCGCCAAGCTGGGCTGGCAGATGCAGGACTACCACCCGGCCGGCGCGGTCGGCAATGCCGCCGCCGCCACGGCCGAGAAGGGCCAGGCCCTGCTCGACGCGGCGGGGCGCGCCCTGGCCCGGCTGCTGGCCGAGATCGACCGCCTGCCGCCCGACACGCTGAGCCCGGGGCGCGGCTGGCCCGACCGGACGGCACCCTGATGCGGATCGAGAACTTGCGGCAGCGCCTGCGCGCCCTGGACGCCAAGCCGGGTCACGAGCAGCGCGTGCTGCGCTTGTGGGCCCAGGCATTGCCGCAGGACAGCGGGCGGCGCCAGCTCGAGGATTTCCTGCCCCAGGCGCTGCGCGCGGCCTTGCCGGAGCTCGATGCCGAGCTGCAGGCGCTGGCGCGCCTGCGCTCCGAGCATCCGGGCGAGGACGGCTCGGCGCGCCTGCTGGTCGAGCTGGCCGACGGCCAGACGGTGGAGAGCGTGCTGCTGCCGCGCGAGGGCCTGTGCGTGTCCAGCCAGGTCGGCTGCGCGGTGGGCTGCGTGTTCTGCATGACCGGCCGCAGCGGCCTGCTGCGCCAGCTGGGCAGCGCCGAGATCGTGGCCCAGGTGGCGCTGGCGCGCCGCTTGCGGCCGGTGAAGAAAGTGGTCTTCATGGGCATGGGCGAGCCAGCCCACAACCTGGACAACGTGCTGGAGGCCATAGACCTGCTGGGCACGGTGGGCAACATTGGCCACAAGAACCTGGTGTTCTCCACCGTCGGCGACCCGCGCGTGTTCGAGCAGCTGCCGCTGGGCCGCGTCAAGCCGGCGCTGGCCCTGTCGCTGCACAGCACGCGCGCCGAGCTGCGCGAGCGCCTGCTGCCGCGCGCGCCGCGCATCGCGCCCGAGGAATTGGTGGCGCAGGGCGAGCGCTATGCGCGCGCCACGGGCTACCCGATCCAGTACCAGTGGACCCTGCTCGAAGGCATCAACGACAGCGACGAAGAGCTGGACGGCATCGTGCGCCTGCTGCGCGGCAAGTACGCGATCATGAACATGATCCCCTACAACCATGTCGACGACCTGCCGTTCCGCCGCCCGTCATGGGAGCGCGCGGCCGAGATCGCGCGCAGCCTGCACCGGCGCGGCGTGCTGACCAAGCTGCGCCAGTCGGCCGGGCAGGACGTGGACGGCGGCTGCGGCCAGCTGCGCGCTCGCGCCGCGGCATCCGGCGAGCAGCCCGTGCGGTTTCGGCGCGCTCCCCTGGCGGCTCAGGCGTAAGTTTCCCAGTCCCGCAAGCCCGGCTGGTCCAGGTGCGGCAGGCTGTTGTAGCTCAGCAGCAGGTGGCGCTTGGGCGTGAAGGCGAACTCGGTGAGCGCGCTGTTGCGTATGCGCAGGTTGAGCTCTATCGTGGTCTGCGGCGCGGTGCCCAGCACATGGCCGACCGCCGCGGCGATCGGCCCGCCGCTGGAGACCAGCAGCACATGGCCCTCGTGGTTCTGGCGCACATGGTCGAGCACCCCGGTCACGCCGCCCAGGAAATCCTCGTAGCTCGGCATGCCCCGGGGCTGGACCTTGCCGGCCATCCACTGGGCCAGGCCCTCGCGCAGCAGGCGGAAGTGATGGCGGTAGCGCTCGGGCGTGTCGGGCCGGGGCAGGGG
>NZ_SCMM01000070.1:10000-17136 GCF_005503345.1 Ramlibacter sp. 2FC | reverse complement strand
TGGCCGGCGGTCGGGCCTGCAGGCCCTGGGCGATGCCCTCCCAGGTCTGGACCTGGCGGCGCAGCGTGCCGGTCAGCACGGCATCGAACACCAGGCCCCGGCTGCGAAAGTACTCGCCCAGCCGCAGGCTCTGGCGCTGGCCGAGCTCGCTGAGCTGGTCATAGTCGTCGGCGCCGAACGAGGCCTGGCCGTGGCGCACGAGGTAAAGCGTTCCCATGTGCGCACTGTAGGCGCAGCCGGATGCCGGGCTTGTCCCGGTTGCGACCGGATGCGGCCTACAGCTGGACCGTGCCGGCGATGCAGACTACGCAGTCGCCGCCCACCCAGACCTGGCCCGCGGCATCGCGCTCGACGTGCACGCGGCCCGCCCGGCCCAGGCAGCAGCCCTGCGCGGCGAGGTAGCGCTCGGGCGCATGGCCCTCGGCGATCAGCCACTGTCCCAGGCTGGCGTTGAGGCTGCCCGTGACCGGATCCTCTGGGACGCCTATGGGCGCCGCGAAGGCGCGCACTTCCAGCCCGGGCAGGGACGGCGGCGCCTGGGTCCTGGCCCCGAAGGCGCGCGCCTCCCGGTTGGCGCGCGCGATCAAGGGGGAGGCGGGCTCGGCAGGCTCCAGCGCCGCCACGCCGACTTTCTGCCCGAGGCGCTTGAGCTCCAGATGGTCGGGCTCCAGGCTCAGCACGGTCTGCGGGCTGTCCAGCAGCAGGCCCAGCCAGCTCGGGCCGTTGTCCAGCAACTGGGCGGCGACCAGCCGCTCGGCCTTGAGCCCGAGCGCGGCCGCCACCTGGGCCAGCAAGGCCGGGCCGGGGGCGCTGCGCCTGAGCGGCGGCGCGGCGAAGGCCAGGCGCTCGCCCTCCTGGCGGATGCGCACCAGCCCCACCGCGCATTCCTGCACGATGAAGTCGCGGGCCTGAGGCCGGCCGCCGGCCTGCAGCCAGGCGTGACAGCTGCCCAGGGTGGGATGGCCGGCAAACGGCAGCTCGCCGCCGGGCGTGAAGATGCGCAGCCGGTAGTCGGCCCCGGCCTGCGTGGGCGGCAGCAGGAAGGTGGTCTCCGAGAGATTGGTCCAGCGCGCAAAGCGCTGCATGGCCTCGTCGCTCAGGCCCGAGCCGTCCAGCACCACGGCCACCGGGTTGCCGAGGTAGGGCTGGTCGGTGAACACATCGACCTGCTGGAAGGCGCGCGCTTTCATGCGCCGCCCGCCTGTTGTTCGCGGATCGCCTGCGCCAGCGCGGCGATGCCGGTGTTGATCTGGTCCACGCTGGCCGTGACGAAGGACAGGCGCAGCGTGCGCTGGTCCGCCTGGCCGGCGTAGAAGGCCGCGCCCGGCACGAAGGCCACGCCCTTGTCCACAGCCCGGGGCAGCAGCTTCACCGCGTCCACGCCCTCGGGCAGGCGGGCCCAGAGGAACATGCCGCCGCTGGGGCGGTTCCAGCGGAAATCCATGCCGGCCATCTCGCGCTCCAGCGCCACCAGCATGGCTTCGCATTGGCGCTTGTAGAGCGCGCGTATGCTGGGCACATGGCGCTCGATGAAGCCGTCCTTCAGCACCTCGGCCACCACGCGCTGGTTGAAGCTGGGCGTGTGCAGGTCGGCCGCCTGCTTGGCCTGCAGCAGCTTGGGGTAGAGCGCGCGCGGCGCGACCAGGTAGCCCAGGCGCAGGCCCGGCGCCAGGATCTTGGAGAACGAGCCCAGGTAGACGCTGCCCTCGGGGTTGCGCGAGCTCAGCGAGGCCGGCGGCGGCGCGTCGAACCACAGGTCGCCGTAGGGGTTGTCCTCGACGATGGGCAGGCCGGCCTCGGCGGCCACCTGGGCCACGGCGGCCCGGCGCGCCTCGCTCATGCTGCGGCCGGTCGGGTTCTGGAAGTTGGGCAGCAGGTAGATGAAGCGGGCCCCCGCGGCCTTGCCCTTGAGGTTCGCCGGGTCCACGCCCTCGTCGTCGCTGGCCACGCTCACCACCTCGGGCTCCATGGGCGTGAAGGCCTGCAGCGCGCCGAGGTAGGTGGGCGTCTCGACCAGGATGCGGCTGCCGGCGTCGATCAGGATCTTGGCCACCAGGTCCAGGCCCTGCTGCGAGCCGGTGGTGATCAGCACCTGGTCGGGGCTCACGTCCATGCCTTGCTTGGCGAGGTCGGCAGCCACCCACTCGCGCAGCGGGCCGTAGCCTTCGCTGGCCGCGTACTGCAGGGCGCTGCGGCCGTCCTGGGTGAGCACGCGCTGCGAGGCTTCCAGCATGGCTTCCACCGGAAAGGTCTTGGGCGAGGGCAGGCCGCCGGCGAAGCTGATGATGCCGGGCTTCTCGGTGACCTTGAGGATTTCGCGGATCACCGAGGGGTTCATCTTCTCGGCGCGTCGGGCCAGGGTCCAGTTCATGGTGTGCTTTCTTGCGTGAAAGGGGGGTCAGGGTCTCGAAGTCTGCACCGGCATGTGTCTGCCGACGAAGACGGTGGCGATCACGGCCAGGCCGAAGCCCAGCGTCAGGGCGTCCAGGGTCTCGCCGAGCAGGGGAACGGCCAGCAGCATGCTGAAAAAAGGCTGGGCCAGCTGCACCTGGCTCACGCGCACCGTGCCGCCCAGCGCCAGCCCGCGGTACCAGGCGAAAAAGCCCAGCCACATGGAGAACACGGCCACATAGCCAAAGCCCCACCAGGCGCGCGCGGCGATGGCCTGCTCCGGCCAGCTGAGCAGGGCGCCGGGGGCGCTGGCCGGCAGCGCGATCACCAGCGCCCAGCAGATCACATGGTCGGCGCGCATGCGGCCGGACAGCCGGGCACCGCTCACATAGGACAGGGCGGCCCAGCCCATGGCTGCGAGAAGAAGTCCGTCGGCCCAGTGCAGTCCGCCGCCCGGGCCGCCCGAGCGCAGCAGGGCGAAACCCGCGACCAGGGCGCTGCCCAGGGTCGCACAGGCCCAGAAGCCGGGCGAGGGCCGCTGGCGTTGCACCCGGGCGCCGACCGCAGCCGTGGCCAGCGGCAGCAGGCCCAGCATCACGCTGGCGTGCACCGCCTCCACGTGGCGCATGGCAATCGAGGTGAAGATCGGGAAACCGAACACCGCGCCCGCCGAGGTCAGCGCGATCAGCGGCCAGTCGCTGCGGCGGGGCAGGGGCGCGCGCGTGGCGGCCAGGAACAGCAGGCTCAGCAGTCCCGCGACGGCCGCCCGGCCGAAGGCGATGAACAGGCCCGACAGCTGCGGCGCCTCGACCGTGCCCACGGCCAGGCGTGTCATCGGCAGGGTGAGCGAGAAGATCAGCACGCCGAACAGGCCCAGCCACAGGCCGCGCGCCTCGGCGCGGCGTTCGGTTTGCGGTGACGGCGTGCTCACCAGCTGCTCCGCAGCAGCCACAGCGCGGTCAGCACCAGGGCCAGCGCCATGCAGCGGTTGAACACCAGCAGTCGCTGGCCCCGGGCCAGCCAGTCGCGCAGCAGTGAGCCGGCGGCGGCATAACTGAGGTTGCTGAAGAAGCCGAAGGCCAGCATCAGCGGCAGCACCTGCAGGGCGCGTGCGGTCGCATCGGGGTGGCCCGCGATCCAGCCGGAGACGATGGACAGGGCCAGCAGCCAGGCCTTGATGTTGAGGAACTGCAGCATCACGCCCTGGCCGAAGCTCACGTCGAGCCGCGCCGCGTCGACCTGGGCCAGGCTGCGGCGGCCGTACAGCTGCAGCGCCAGCCACAGTAGGTAGGCGATGCCGGCCGCGAGGATGGCGCCGCGCAGCAAGGGCGCCGCCAGCACCAGGGCGCCCAGCCCGGCCGCGCTGAGGCTGAACAGCAGGCCCCAGCCGACCGGGACCGCGCAGACAAAGCGCATGGCGTGGCGCAGGCCGTGATTGGCCGCGAGCGCGGTGGACAGCGTGGTGTTGGGCCCGGGCGTGAAGCTGCTGGCCGTGGCCAGCACCAGCAGGGCGCTGAGTTCGGCGGGGCTCATGGGTGCTCTTGCCAAGTCATGCTCGACACTTTATCGTGCGAAACCAATACACAGGCAGTACAGTTCATGGGGTCAGATATAGAACTGTATGGTCTGTCGGATCGACACAGCTTGAAAGAGAAAGGGCTTGCCATGCTCATGCGTGCCGCCTCCCAGTCGCTGACCGAGCAGCTGGCCGAGCGCTTTGCCCAGCGCATTCGCGACCGGCTGCTCGCGCCCGGGGCGCGCCTGCCCAGCGTGCGCCAATGCGCGCAGCAGCACGAGGTCAGCCCCTCGACCGTGGTGGCGGCCTACGACCAGCTGCAGGCCCAGGGCCTGGTCGAGGCGCGGCGCAACCGCGGCTTTTTCGTGCGCGACCGCATGCCGGGACCGGTGCCGGCCGCCGAGGAGCGCGGGCGTGAGGCCGAGGCGCGGCTTGCCGGCGAGGCCGAGCGCCTGCGCACGCCGCTCAACGCCGCCACGTTGATTCGCGGCATGTTCCATCCCAGCGGCCCCAGGCCGCAGCCTGGTCTGGGCATTTTCCCGCCGGACTGGCTGGTCTCGAACTTCATGCATGCCGCGGTGCGCAAGGTCACGGGCTCGCAGAGCCTGCAGGACAATTCGCTGCGCTACGGCGAGCCGCTGGGCGACGGCGACCTGCGCCGCGTGCTCTCGGCGCGGCTCAGGGCGCTGGGCGTGCCGGCCGGGCCGGGTCAGATCATGACCACGGTGGGGGCGACGCACGCACTCGACATCGTGAGCCGCACCCTGCTTAAGCCGGGCGACTGCGTGATGGTCGAGGAGCCGGGCTGGGCGGTGGAGTTCGCGCGGCTCGATGCCCTGGGCATGCGCATCCTGCCTGTGCCGCGGGGTCCGGCGGGGCCTGACCTCGAGGTGATGGCGCGCTACTGCGAGGTGCATGCGCCGCGCCTGTTCGTCAGCGTGAGCGTGTTCCACAACCCCACGGGCTACTGCCTCGCCCCCGGCAGCGCGCACCGCGTGCTGCAGCTGGCGCAGGCCCATGGCTTCCATGTGGTGGAAGACGACACCTACAGCCACATCGCGCCAGAGCACGCCACGCGCATGACCGTGCTCGACGGCCTGCAGCGCACCATCTACGTGAGCGGCTTTGCCAAGATCCTGGCGCCAAACTGGCGCGTGGGCTTTCTGGCGGCGCCGCCGGACCTGGTCGAGCGCCTGCTCGACACCAAGCTGCTGGCCACGCTGACCACGCCCAGCCTGCTGGAAAAGGCGCTGGCTCTTTGCATCGAGCAGGGCCAGCTGCGCCGTCATGCCGAGCGCATCCGCAGCCGGCTCGACGCGGCACGCAGCCGCAGCGTCAAGCTGGCGCTGCAGGCCGGCTGCCGCTTCGCGGCCGAGCCGGCCGGCCTGTTCGGCTGGGTCGATACCGGCGTCGACACCGACCAGCTGGCGCAGCGCATGCTCGACCAGGGCTACCTGCTCGCACCGGGCGCGCTGTTCCATGCCGCGCGCGCGCCCAGCACCTTGATGCGCATCAATTTCGCGACCACGCAGGACGCGGCGTTCTGGCAGGTGCTGGCGCGCGAGGTCGAGGCGCTGGCGCGCTGAAGGGGCGGGCGCCGCGCGTTCAGCGCGAGGACAAGGCCTCCCAGCGCTCGAGCGCGGCCATCAGCGCCTCGTCGATCTCGGCGTCGCGCGCGTGCAGTGCGACGGCACGCGGCGGGTCCAGGCGGTAGAGGCTGCCGTCGGCGAGTTCGGCGCGCAGCGCCGCCTGTTCCTTCTCCAGCGCGTCGATCTGCTCGGGCAGGGCGTCGAGCTCGCGTTGCTCCTTGTAGCTGAGCTTGGTGCTGGCCTTGCGGGCCGGGGCCGGCTCCCTGGCGGTGTCGGCGGCGCGCTCCGGCGGCGGGGCGGCCTGGGCCGCCTCCTGCAAGGCCTGGCTGCGGCTGGACTGCAGCAGCCAGTCCTGCACGCCGCCCTCGTACTCGCGCCAGAAGCCCGGGCGCTGGGCGCTGCCCTCGTAGGCGATGGTGCTGGTGACCACGTTGTCGAGGAAGCTGCGGTCGTGGCTGACCAGGAACACCGTGCCGTCGTAGTTCTGCAGCAGGTCCTCCAGCAATTCCAGCGTGTCGATGTCGAGGTCGTTTGTGGGCTCGTCGAGCACCAGCACGTTGGCCGGACGCGCGAACAGGCGCGCCAGCAGCAGTCGGTTGCGCTCGCCGCCCGACAGCGAGCGCACCGGCGAGGCCGCGCGCGCCGGCGAGAACAGGAAGTCGCCCAGGTAGCTCTTGACATGCTGGCGCTTGGCGCCGATCTCTATCCACTCGCTGCCTGGGCTGATGAAGTCCTCCAGCGTGGCGTCCAGGTCCAGTCCCTGGCGCATCTGGTCGAAGTAGGCCACCTGCAGGTTGGCGCCCTGGCGCACCCGGCCGCTGTCGGGCGCGAGCTCGCCCAGGATCAGCTTGAGCAGCGTGGTCTTGCCCGCGCCGTTCGGGCCGATCAGCCCGACCTTGTCGCCGCGCAGGATGGTGGCGCTGAAATGGCTGACGATGGGTCGGTCGCCGAATGCCTTGCTGACGTCGCTCAGCTCGGCGACGATCTTGCCGCTGGGCAGTCCCGAGGCCAGATCCATCTTGACGCTGCCCAGGGCCGTGCGGCGCGCGGTGCGGGTGGCGCGCAGCTTCTCCAGCCGGCCGATGCGGCTCTGGCTGCGCGTGCGGCGGGCTTCCACGCCTTTGCGTACCCAGACTTCTTCCTGGGCCAGCAGCTTGTCGGCCTTGGCGTTGATCACCGCCTCCTGGGCCAATTGCTCCTCCTTCTGCTGCTGGTACTGTGTGAAGTTGCCGGGGTAGGAGAGCAGCCGGCCGCGGTCCAGCTCCACGATGCGGGTCGACACCCGGTCGAGGAAGGCGCGGTCGTGCGTGATGGTGACCACGCTGCCGCGGAAGTCGATCAGCAGCTGCTCCAGCCACTCGATCGAGTCGAGGTCCAGGTGGTTGGTCGGCTCGTCGAGCAGCAGCACGTCGGGTTGGGTCACCAGGGCCTGGGCCAGGGCGACGCGCTTGCGCGTGCCGCCCGAGAGCTCGCCCACCCTGGCGTCGCGCGGCAGGTGCAGCCGGTGCAGCGTTTCCTCGACGCGCTGGGCCCAGTTCCAGCCGTCGCGGGCTTCGATCTCGCCTTGCAGCCGGTCCAGGTCGCCCTGGCCGTGGCTGTATTGGTCGATCAGCTCGATCAGGCCCGACAGGCCCGCCTGG
>NZ_SCMM01000070.1:0-7500 GCF_005503345.1 Ramlibacter sp. 2FC | reverse complement strand
TTAGCTCAGCTGGGAGAGCACCTGCTTTGCAAGCAGGGGGTCGTCGGTTCGATCCCGTCATCCTCCACCATCGATACTTATTCATTCAATACCAAAGTGGCTTTGCAAGAGGCTGCTTTGTTGTTGATCGAGATTGTTTGATCAATCGGCTGTTCTTTAACAATTCATAGAGTCGAATCAGCGTTGTCAGAGGAAACTGCACATTCGTAAAGGTTTAGTGCAGACCGTGCCTCTGATGACAATTTTTTGATTGCGTCAAAACGAAATTCAAACTTTGTTTGTATTTCAAGTAATGACGAATCGTTCTCTTGGACATTGCTGCGCAAGCGGCGATATCCGAAGAATCATTCACATTACGGCATAACGCGCGAGGTGAAAGACCTCGCAAGTCCTTGAAAGAAAGCGGCGATGTTTCGCAAGAGGCTGTAAAGGTCTCATGCTGAGACGTCAAAGTTATAGGGTCAAGTGACTAAGAGCATGTGGTGGATGCCTTGGCGATGATAGGCGACGAAGGACGTGATAGCCTGCGATAAGCTTCGGGGAGCTGGCAAATAAGCTTTGATCCGGAGATTTCCGAATGGGGAAACCCACCTGCAAAGGTATCGCACACTGAATACATAGGTGTGCGAGGCGAACCGGGTGAACTGAAACATCTCAGTAGCTCGAGGAAAAGACATCAACCGAGATTCCGAAAGTAGTGGCGAGCGAAATTGGAAGAGCCTGTCAGTGATAGCACGATTCTTAGCAAAGCGGTCTGGAAAGGCCGGCCATAGTAGGTGATAGCCCTGTATGCGAAAAGGAACGTGTGGTACTGAGCTGACGAAAAGTAGGGCGGGACACGTGTAATCCTGTCTGAAGATGGGGGGACCATCCTCCAAGGCTAAATACTCATCATCGACCGATAGTGAACTAGTACCGTGAGGGAAAGGCGAAAAGAACCCCGGGAGGGGAGTGAAATAGATCCTGAAACCGCATGCTTACAAAAAGTCGGAGCCCTTTGGGGTGACGGCGTACCTTTTGTATAATGGGTCAGCGACTTACATTCAGTGGCAAGGTTAACCGAGTAGGGAAGCCGTAGAGAAATCGAGTCCGAATAGGGCGTTCAGTCGCTGGGTGTAGACCCGAAACCAAGTGATCTATCCATGGCCAGGATGAAGGTGCCGTAACAGGTACTGGAGGTCCGAACCGACTAGTGTTGCAAAACTAGCGGATGAGCTGTGGATAGGGGTGAAAGGCTAAACAAACTTGGAAATAGCTGGTTCTCTCCGAAAACTATTTAGGTAGTGCCTCAAGTATTACCTTCGGGGGTAGAGCACTGTTTTGGCTAGGGGGTCATGGCGACTTACCAAACCAAGGCAAACTCCGAATACCGAAGAGTACAGCTTGGGAGACAGAGCACCGGGTGCTAACGTCCGGACTCAAGAGGGAAACAACCCAGACCGCCAGCTAAGGTCCCTAAAATTGGCTAAGTGGGAAACGAAGTGGGAAGGCTAAAACAGTCAGGATGTTGGCTTAGAAGCAGCCATCATTTAAAGAAAGCGTAATAGCTCACTGATCGAGTCGTCCTGCGCGGAAGATGTAACGGGGCTAAGCCAGTTACCGAAGCTGCGGATGCACAGTTTACTGTGCGTGGTAGGAGAGCGTTCTGTAAGCCTGTGAAGGTGTCTTGTAAAGGATGCTGGAGGTATCAGAAGTGCGAATGCTGACATGAGTAGCGTTAAAGCGGGTGAAAAGCCCGCTCGCCGTAAGCGCAAGGTTTTCTACGCAACGTTCATCGGCGTAGAGTGAGTCGGCCCCTAAGGCGAGGCAGAGATGCGTAGCTGATGGGAAACAGGTCAATATTCCTGTACCGATTGCAAGTGCGATGTGGGGACGGAGAAGGTTAGCTCAGCCGGGTGTTGGATGTCCCGGTTCAAGCCTGTAGTCGTGCCTGGTAGGCAAATCCGCCGGGCTTAGATGAGGGGTGATAACGAGGAGGCTTGCCTCCGAAGTGAGTGATACCCTGCTTCCAGGAAAAGCCACTAAGCTTCAGCTTGCAACGACCGTACCGCAAACCGACACTGGTGCGCGAGATGAGTATTCTAAGGCGCTTGAGAGAACTCAGGAGAAGGAACTCGGCAAATTGACACCGTAACTTCGGAAGAAGGTGTGCCCTTAGTAGGTGAAGTCCCTCGCGGATGGAGCCCAATGGGGTTGCAAAAAATCGGTGGCTGCGACTGTTTAATAAAAACACAGCACTCTGCAAACACGAAAGTGGACGTATAGGGTGTGACGCCTGCCCGGTGCTGGAAGATTAAATGATGGGGTGCAAGCTCTTGATTGAAGTCCCAGTAAACGGCGGCCGTAACTATAACGGTCCTAAGGTAGCGAAATTCCTTGTCGGGTAAGTTCCGACCTGCACGAATGGCGTAACGATGGCCACACTGTCTCCTCCTGAGACTCAGCGAAGTTGAAATGTTTGTGATGATGCAATCTCCCCGCGGAAAGACGGAAAGACCCCATGAACCTTTACTGTAGCTTTGTATTGGACTTTGAACAGATCTGTGTAGGATAGGTGGGAGGCTTTGAAGTGTGGTCGCTAGATCGCATGGAGCCAACGTTGAAATACCACCCTGGTGTGTTTGAGGTTCTAACCTAGGTCCATTATCTGGATCGGGGACAGTGCATGGTAGGCAGTTTGACTGGGGCGGTCTCCTCCCAAAGCGTAACGGAGGAGTTCGAAGGTACGCTAGGTACGGTCGGACATCGTGCTAATAGTGCAATGGCATAAGCGTGCTTAACTGCGAGACTGACAAGTCGAGCAGATGCGAAAGCAGGACATAGTGATCCGGTGGTTCTGTATGGAAGGGCCATCGCTCAACGGATAAAAGGTACTCTGGGGATAACAGGCTGATACCGCCCAAGAGTTCATATCGACGGCGGTGTTTGGCACCTCGATGTCGGCTCATCTCATCCTGGGGCTGTAGCCGGTCCCAAGGGTATGGCTGTTCGCCATTTAAAGAGGTACGTGAGCTGGGTTTAAAACGTCGTGAGACAGTTTGGTCCCTATCTTCCGTGGGCGCTGCAGATTTGAGGAAGCCTGCTCCTAGTACGAGAGGACCGGAGTGGACACACCTCTGGTGTATCGGTTGTCACGCCAGTGGCATTGCCGAGTAGCTAAGTGTGGAAGAGATAACCGCTGAAAGCATCTAAGCGGGAAACTCGTTTCAAGATGAGATCTGCCGGGGCCTTGAGCCCCCTGAAGAGTCGTTCAAGACCAGGACGTTGATAGGCTGGGTGTGGAAGCGCAGTAATGCGTTAAGCTAACCAGTACTAATTGCTCGTGCGGCTTGACCCTATAACTTTGATCAGCCCGATCAAGGTTGTTATGCCAAGTGACGCAATCGAAATACAAAAGCTGATAGGCTCTATGAATTGGCCGGCTTGACCCAACGTCAAGCCAGCAACAAGTTATGCCTGATGACCATAGCGAGGTGGTCCCACTCCTTCCCATCCCGAACAGGACAGTGAAACGCCTCAGCGCCGATGATAGTGCGGTCTCCCGTGTGAAAGTAGGTCATCGTCAGGCTATTACAGCAAGAAACGCCCAGTCGCGAGACTGGGCGTTTTCTTTTTTCCGGCGCCGATTTCGTTCAGGCGTTGACCAATTCCCCGTCTTCCATGCGCGCGACTCCTGCGCGGACCAGATCCTCGCTGATCTGCTCTATCCATTGCGCCAGCGGCATGTCGCCGAAGTAACGGCGGTGCAGCAGTCCCAGGTAGCGTGTGTCGCCCGCCCAGTTGGCCAGAGCCTGCCGGGGAATGCGCTGCCACTCCAGCAGCTTGAATTTGATCAAGACCTTGGCGGCGTGCTGGGCGTGCCGCAGGGGGGAGCACAGGAAGCTGTCCAGACGGCGGCGTGCGGCCTCAAGGGCCGGCTCCACGCCGGTGAACACCGCGCCATGACCGGGAATGACGGTGCTCGGCCGTAGCGCGGCGATCAGGTCCAGGGTCGCGCCTACCTCATCGAAGGCGTCCATGCCTTCCAGCTCCGGGAACACCACGCCGAACCCGTTCTGCCACAAAGCGTCGGCCGAGATCAGGGTGCGCGTGTCCGGTTCGAACAGGATTACGGAGTGCGGATCGTGGCCTGGTGCGGCATGCACCTGCCACGCCTGTCCTGCGAGCCGCATTTCGGTGCCAGGTTGCAGCAGGGCGTCGAAGCGAAAGCGTGGGCATTGCTGGCCGGTCGGCGTGTACGACAGGGCTTCGTCATCCCATTGCGCAACCTGGGGCGCAAGGCCGGGAGGGATGTGGGTGCGCAGGCCAGGGTAGGCCTGCTGCAGCGCGGCATTGCCGCCGCAGTGATCGCTGTGCAAATGCGTGTTCAGCAACAGATCCAGCGGGCGTGGCCCGAGGGCCTGCTGCACCAGGGACAAGGTTTGCGGGGCATGCGTGACATAGCCGCTGTCCACCAGGGCGCAGGTCCGCGCCTCGACCAGCAGGATGCTGTTGGAGGACAGCCAGCCGCGCTCGAACACGGTCACGCCCGCGGGCAGAACGGCGTCGCCTGCCTGATGGCCTGTCTCGCGCAGGGCGCTCATCGAGTCGCCGTCCGCAGTTCGCGCCGCAGGATCTTGCCGACGTTGCTCTTGGGTAGCTCGTCGCGGAACTCGTAGTATTTGGGCCGCTTGTATCCGGTCAGGCGCTCGTGGCAAAAGCGGGCCAGCGTCTCCTCGGTGAGCAGGGGGTCGCTGCGGACCACGTAGACCTTGATGGCTTCGCCCTGCTTCTCGTCGGCGACGCCCACAGCGGCGCATTCCACCACACCAGGGCACAGGGAGATTTCATTCTCGAGCTCGTTGGGGAACACGTTGAAGCCGCTCACGATGATCATGTCTTTCTTGCGGTCGACGATGCGAGTATGCCCCCGTGCATCCATCACGCCGATGTCGCCGGTGCGCAGGAAACCGTCGTGCGTGAAGGCCTTGCGCGTCTCCTCGGGCTGACGGTAATAGCCCTGCATCACGTTGGAGCCGCGTATGCAGATTTCGCCGGCGCTGCCAGGCGGCAGGTCCTGGCCTGCCTCGTCCTTGATCGCGATCTCTATGCCGGGCAAGGGCAGGCCTATGGTGCCGCTGAAGGTGGCCTGGGTGACGGGGTTGTTGGTGCCGATGGCGCAGGTCTCGCTCATGCCCCAACCTTCGACCATGGGACAGCCCGTTACCTGGCGCCATTGCCGGGCGGTCCCCTCCGACGCGGCCATGCCGCCGGCCTGGGAGACACACAGGCTGGAGAAGTCCAGCGTCCTGAACTGAGGGTGCTGCAGCAGTGCATTGAACAGCGTGTTGACCGCCGGCAGCATGTGGAACGGGCGCTTCTTGAGCACTTCGACGAACTTGCCGATGTCGCGCGGATTGGGGATCAGGCTCAGGTGCGAGCCCTGGCGGATCGCGAGCAGGCACAAGGTGAGCGCGAAGATGTGATACAGCGGCAAGGCGGCGATGCTGTTGACCTTCCGCGGGTCGCCGACCCGCTTGAGCGCCGGCGAGAACCAGGCCTCGGCCTGCAGGATGGCAGCGACGATGTTGCGGTGGGTCAGCACCGCGCCCTTGGACAGGCCCGTGGTACCGCCCGTGTACTGCAGGAAGGCTACCGAGTCCAGGCTCTGCCCCTGGGCGCGCAGGCTCATGCCGCGCCCCTGGGCGAGGGCGGCGTTGAACGGGGTGACGCTGTGCCCCTCGCCCAGCGGCAGGCGGAAAGCCGGCACCATCTTGGCCAGGTGGCGCACGGCGAAGCTCAGCCAGCGGCCGCGCCAGGGGCCGAGCAGGTCGCCCAGCGAGGCCAGCACCACATGCCGCACCGGCGTCTGCGCTATGACTTCCTCCAGCGTATGGGCGAAATTCTCCAGCAGCACGATGGCCGTCGCGCCCGAGTCCTTGAGCTGGTGCTCGAGCTCCCGAGCCGTGTAGAGCGGATTGACGTTCACGCAGGTGTAGCCGGCGCGCAGCACTGCGGCCATGCTGACCGCGAACTGCGGCAGGTTGGGCAGCATGATGGCGACGCGCGCGCCCGGCTCCAGTCCGCGGCCCTGCAGCCAGGCGCCAAGCGCCGCCGAGAGTTCGTCCAGCTCGCGGTAGGACATCCAGCGGTCCATGCAGACCGAAAAAGGCTGGTCCGCGTGCTTGCGGAACGACTCATCGAGCAACTCGGTGAGCGAGTGGTAGCGGTCGGGATACACGTCGTGCGGGACGTCTTCAGGGTAGCTGTTGAGCCAGAACCGGTCCATTGGGGTCCTCCTTGCCCGGCATTGTGAGCAGGCTGCGCGGCGGACGTTACCGGGCTTGTCCCAGGAGGCGGTCCAATTGCGTCTCGCAGGCGACTGCCTGGCCCTCGAACAGCAGCTCGAGCAAGGCCTCCTCGCGCTCGCGCAGCAGCGCCAGGAAGGCGGCCACGCCCTCGCGCCGCCTGGCCAGCGCGGAGAAGGTCTCGAAGCCGTGCTCCAGCAGCGCCTGTATCGCGCCCAGCCCGGCCGCATGGGCCGGCTTGCGCATCATCTTCAGCATCAGGCCCAGGCCGGGCATGCGCGCCAGGCGCACCAGGTCCTCGCCGACCACCAGTGCCGTGTCCAGCTGTTGCTTCCGCAGCGCCGGCTGCCCGACCGCCTGCCAAGCCTCGACGTAGCGTCGCGTGCGGGAGAGGCTGTGCGGCCCGTCCAGCCAGGCTCGCCCCATGGCGTGATCCAGTTGCTCGGTCAGCGCATGCAGTTCGGCCAGCGCCGCAGCCGTTGTGGCCACCGCCTCGGGGAACAGCGATTCCAGCGCGCCGGCGATGCGGGCGAATTGCGCGTCGCGCTCGCTGTCGTCGCGGTCGCCATAGAGCTCGTCGAGAAAGAAGCGCGCCACGGCCTGGAAGCTGCCGCCGGCCAGCAGGTCGGCGTAGCTGCCGGCGAATCGCTGGGCCTGCAGGCGCTTGATGGCCTGCACGGCGAGCGCCAGCCGCGGCTCGGCCGCCGACTGCTGCCGCAGCTTGGCCACGCTGGCCACGGCGTCACGGATTCTCTGGGCTGCGTCCATATGGAGCCGCAGTGTATTAGTCGTCCCGACCCATGGCAGGGTGCGCAGCCCATGCCATAGTGCGGTCATGCCGATCACCCAGCCAGGTCCGGGCGCCACGGCCCGGCTGCTGCAATGCATGACCCTGTCCACACTCGCGGTCGCGTCGCTGTGGCTGTGGTGGTGGTGGCCGCGCGCGCCGCTGCTTGCGCTGGCCGGACTGGCCCTGGGCCTGGGAGGCTATGCCTGGGTGCTGGCCCTGGAGTTGCTGGCCCAGGCCTGGCTGAGCCGCCGCGGGCCGGTCGCGCGGCCGCGGGCGAGCCGGCTGCTGCGCGCCTGGGCGCGCGAGGCGCTCACGGCGCCGCGGGTGTTCTGCTGGCGCCAGCCGTTCAGATCGCGTGCGGTGCCCGACCAGTTGCAGGCCTGTCTCTTATACACCTCTCCGCCTGTCACTTATACTCCTTCC
>NZ_SCMM01000006.1:0-114511 GCF_005503345.1 Ramlibacter sp. 2FC | reverse complement strand
GGGTGCGCGTGATCATGGGCTGGGCGCGCGGCGCCGGCGCCTCGGCGGGCTGCCAGGCCTCGGGCGCCGCCTGCAGCAGCAGCAGGTGAGCGGCCAGCACCGCCAGCGTGAGCGCGGTCAGCCGCTGCCATGGGATGGCCAGTGGCAAGGCCGTCCCGCCGGTGTTCATGACCCGGCGTACCCCAGGTCGCTGGACAGCCGGGCCGCCGCCTGGCGCAGCGGCCGCGCCACGGCGCCGTCCCAGTTCGGGTCGAAGCTGGCCGAGGAGCCCATGGCCAGGATGCCCAGGGCGATGTGGCCGTCGGCGTCGAACACCGGGGCGCACAAGCCCACGATGCCCGGCAGCAGCACATGAACCACCCGGCCCAGGCCGTGGCGGCGGGTTTCCTCCAGCATGGCCTGCACCTCGGCCTGGCTGGTGGGCATGTCGTTGCGGCCGAGCTTGCGCGCGCTGGCCAGCTCCCGCTCGATCATGGGGGCGATCTTGGCCAGCTGGCCCTCGCGCGAGAGGAAGGCCGCGAAGCAGCGCCCGGTGGCCGAGGACAGCAGGGGCATCACGTCGCCCAGGCGCAGGTTGACCGGCGGCGCCAGCGGCGACTCGGCCCAGTGCACGATGGTCGGTCCGTGGTTGCCCCAGACCGCCAGCGCCATGGTGTGGCCGATCTCGGCAAGCAGGCGGGCCACGCGCTCGCGCGCCATCTTGACCGCGTCCAGCCGCGACAGCGAAGCCAGGCCCAGCTTGAGCGCGGCCGGTCCGAGGTCGTAGCGCGTCGTGGCCGCGTCCTGGGTCACCAGGCCCAGGCGCTGGAAGCTCACCAGGTAGCGATGCGCCTTGGCCGCGCTCATGCCGGCGGCGGCAGCCAGGTCGCGCAGCATCAGGGGGCCGGCGGCCTGGGCCAGCACCTCCAGCAGCGCGAAGCCGACCTCCACCGACTGGATGCCGGCGCGTTCCTTGTCAGGGGCTTCCGTGCGTTCTGCCTCCATATGAACTAGAATCCGTTTTCGTTTAGTTAAACTGATTTATCAATGCGTAATTATGGCGTGCCGGGCCTGCCTGGTGCGCCATGCCACCGATTCATCTTGATGGGGACATCGCTTCCATGAAACTCGCCACCTACAAAGACGGCTCGCGCGACGGCCAACTCGTCGTGGTCTCGCGTGACCTGAGCTCCGCCCATTATGCGACCGGCATCGCAGCCAAGATGCAGCAGGTGCTGGACGACTGGAACTTCCTGGCGCCCCAGCTGCAGGACCTGTACCAGGCCCTGAACAGCGGCAAGGCGCGCCACGCCTTCCCCTTCGATCCGGCGCAATGCATGGCGCCGCTGCCGCGCGCCTACCAGTGGGCCGACGGCTCGGCCTACCTGAACCATGTGGAGCTGGTGCGCCAGGCGCGCGACGCCGAGGTGCCGGCCAGCTTCTACACCGACCCGCTGATGTACCAGGGCGGCAGCGACGACTTCATCGGCCCCTGCGACCCGGTGGTGGTCGCCAGCGAGGCCTTCGGCATCGACTTCGAGGCCGAGATCGCCGTGGTGACGGCCGACGTGGCCATGGGAAGCACGCCCGAGCAGGCGCTGGAGGGCGTGCGCCTGGTCATGCTGGCCAACGACGTGAGCCTGCGCAACCTGATCCCGGGCGAGTTGGCCAAGGGCTTCGGCTTCTTCCAGAGCAAGCCCGCCACGGCCTTCAGCCCGGTCGCGGTGACCCTGGACGAGCTCGGCGACGCCTGGGACCATGGCCGCGTCAACCTCACGCTGCAAAGCATCTGGAACGGCCGCAAGGTCGGCATGTGCGAGGCCGGCCCCGAGATGACTTTCCATTTCGGCCAGCTGATCGCCCATATCTGCAAGACGCGCAACGTGCGCGCCGGCTCCATCGTCGGCTCGGGCACCGTCAGCAACAAGGGCGTGGAAGTCAACGGCCGCCCCGAGTGGCCCAAGGGCTACAGCTGCATCGCCGAAAAGCGCTGCATCGAGACCATCCAGGACGGCCGCCCGAGCACCGAGTTCATGAAGTGGGGCGACACCATCCGCATCGAGATGAAGGGCCGGGACGGCCAGAGCATCTTCGGCGCGATCGACCAGGAGATCGCCGCGCCGGTGGCGAAGTAAGGTCCTGCGGGCGTGGTTTCAGCGCTGGTAGACCGCGTCCAGCGAGCGGAAACCCTTGACCTCGATCGGGTTGCCGAAGGGGTCGAGGAAAAACATGGTCCATTGCTCGCCGGGCTGGCCCTCGAAACGCACCTGGGGCGCCAGCACGAAATCGGTGCCTGCGGCACGCAGGCGCTCGGCCATGGCCTGCCAGTCCGGCAGTTCCAGGATCAGGCCGAAATGCGGCATGGGCACCAGGTGCTCGCCCACATGGCCGGTGCGCGCGGTCTTGAACGGTTCGCCCAGGTGCAGCGAGATCTGGTGGCCGAAGAAATCGAAGTCGACCCAGGTGGCCGTGGAGCGCCCTTCCTGGCAGCCCAGCACGCCGCCGTAGAAACGGCGCGCGGCCTCGAGGTCGCTGACGTTGAAGGCCAAGTGGAACAGGCTGCGCATGCCGCAAAGCATAGCAGCCGGGTGCGCCGCCTCAGGTCGGCGAGCCGGGGTTGCCCGCCATGCGGTCGTACTTGAGGAAGTACTGGCGCGCCATGGCCACGAGTTGGGCGTCGCTCGGGTGGTCGCAGGTCTGCACGCCCACGATGGCCTGGTCGATGGCCGGGTCGTGGCGCTTGCAGTGGGCGTGGAACTCGTCCTTCGCCTGGGCCGGCCCGGTGACCAGGATCTCGCGCACGCCGGCCAGGGCCTGCGCCACCTCGTGGTAGAAATCCTCGTCGCTCGTGGCATGGCCGCCTGCGGGCGAGTGGCTGCCGCTGGCGCTGTCGCCGCGGCCGTGCTTGAGCCCGTGCGAGCCCACATGCCCGCCCTTGGCCTTGTGGTGGCTGCGCGAGGCGATGCGCTGCGCTTCCACATGCTCGCGGTCGAACATGAGGACATGGGCTTCGGAGCGGTCGATCCAGACGACGGCGTGGTAGGTGCTCATGGTGATCCCCTTGTCGTGGGTGATGACGGGCGCACAGCTCAGGCGCTGCCGGCATGCCGGTGTTCGACCTTCTCCTGGCAGACGATGCAGCGCGAGGCCTCGGGCGCGGCGTGCAGCCTGGCGGTCGGAATGTCCACGCCGCAGTCGGTGCACTGGCCGTAGTGGCCGGCCTCGATGCGGGCCAGCGCGGCGTCGATGGCCGCCAGCTCGGCCGTCTCGTGCTCGTCGATCGCGAAGGCCAGCTCGCGCTCGGTCGCCGCCTGGGCTCGCGGGTCCTCGGGACGGCCGAAATGCTCGGCCGCCACCTCGGCCCGGCCGACCACGCCGCCGCGCTGCTCGGCCATCTGGGCCAGCAGCCCGGCGCGCATGTCCAGCAACTGCTTGCGGTAGGGGGCGGCTTGCTGCTTGTCCATCGCGTCGGCTCCTTGTCTGTGCAAGTACGCATGATGCGCCGAGGCCGGCGCCATGTCCATGACCAGGGTCAAGCCGGGCGCATCCCCGGGGGCGCGGCCCCCCGGCTGGGCGCCGATGGTGTTTCCGGCGGAAAATCAGGGGTTTTGCCCGCGCGTTCTTGCGCCCGGGGCCTCGCCCGCCGCGTATCGGCCCGAAGCGGGCGCTGGGCGATAATCGAGGCCATGCAGACTCTGCGCTCCGCCCGCCTTCTCGCCCGCCTGGTGCTGGTGTGGTTCGCGCTGGCGCTGGGCGCGGCCATCGCTTCGCCGCTGGTCCAGCCCCAGTCCCTGGAGCTGGTCTGCTCGGGCGCGGGCAGCATGAAGCTGGTGCTCAAGCCCGGCGACGGCGAGGCCCCGGCGTCCGCCCTCACGCTGGACTGCCCGCTGTGCGCCAACCTCGGTGCGCCGCCGCCCCTGGCGCGCGGGGGCGCCGAGCCGGCGCAGCCGCTGGCGCATGTGCTGCAGGCCATTCCCGCGGCACATATCGCCTGGCTCACGGCCGCGCCCCTGCCCGCGCGCGGGCCGCCCCTGCTCTGAATGCCTTGATCCACAGCGCCTGAGTGCCGTACCAGTCGGCCGCTCGCGCTGTCGCCGCGCCAAGGACCCGCCGCGCCAGCCCATGAGGGCGGCCGGCCGGGCGCAGGCGCGATCCCCCGCGTTTTCAGAGCCTGTTCATGAACCTTTTTTCTTTGATCTTCAAGTCCACGACCCTTGTCGCCCTCTGGGCCGCCAGCGCCAGCGCCTTTTCCCACGTGGTGCTCGACGAGCCGGCGGCGCTGGCCGGCCAGGGCTACAAGGCGGCCCTGCGCGTCAGCCACGGCTGCGCGGGCTCGCCGACCACGGCCGTGCGGGTGCTGATCCCGGCCGGTTTCCGCGGCGCCAAGCCCATGCCCAAGCCCGGCTGGACCCTGTCCCTGCGCAGGGAAAAGCTGGCCAGCCCCTACGACGACCACGGCCGCCAGGTCAGCGAGGACGTGGCCGAGATCAGCTGGACCGCCGCCTCGCGCGAGAGCTGGCTGCCCGATGCGCATTTCGACGAATTCGTGCTGCGCGGCACCCTGCCCGCGCAGGCCGGCACCCTGTGGTTCAAGGTGCTGCAGACCTGCGAGAAAGGCAGCCTGGACTGGTCGCAGCTGCCGGCCAGCGGCAGCTCGACCCAGGGCCTGAAGTCGCCGGCCGCAGCGCTGGACATCCTGCCCTCGGAAACTGTCGGCCATCATGCGCACTAAACCCATCCGCTCGCTTTTGGAGAAACCCATGAAAAACAGTTTTGTCGCCCTGGCCCTGTGCCTGCTGGGCGGTGCCGCGCTGGCGCAATCCATCGAGGTCAGGGACGCCTGGGTCCGCGCCTCGGTGCAGGGCCAGAAGAGCACCGGCGCCTTCATGAAGATCAGCGCCCCGGGCGGTATCCGCCTGGTCGGCGGCTCGACGCCGGTGGCCGGGCAGCTGGAAGTGCACGAGATGAAGATGGACGGCGACGTGATGCGCATGCGCGCCCTGTCCGGCGTCGACATCCCGGCCGGCAAGACCGTGGAGTTCAAGTCCGGCGGCCTGCACATCATGTTGCTGAACCTGAAGGCCGCCCTGCCCAAGGGCAGCCAGGTGCCGCTGACCCTGGTGTTCAAGGACGCGCGCGGCGCGGAAAGCAAGCTCGAGCTCCAGCTGCCGGTCAGCGTCGCGCCCCCCGGCGCGGCGGCCGACGGCCATACCCACGGCGTGCACAAGCACTGAGCGCGCGCCGGCGCCGGTTCAGTGCGGTGCGGCGCTGTCGGCCGCTGCCGCGCCGCCGGTGCTGTCGCGGGCGATCAGCTGGCAGGGCAGGGCGCGGCTGGCCGGGTCCAGGCCCTCGCCGACCGACTCCAGCACGGCCTGCGCCGCGACCTGGCCGATCTCGGCCGTGGGCGGGCGCAGGGTCGACAGCGAGGGCTGCAGCTGGCGCCCGATGGGGAAATCTCCGAAGCCCAGCAGGGCGATGCGCCCGGGAACGGCGACGCCCTGGCTCGCGGCCTGCATCAGCGTGCCGCAGGCCAGGTGGTCGTTGGCGAACGCCGCGGCCGTGATCCGCGGGCCGGCGGCCGACAGCAGGGGCGCCAGCATCTGGCGGCCGGCATCGAAGGCGTCGCCGGTCGCGGCGCGCAGCCGCTTGACGCGCGCGCCTCGGCCTCGAAGCCGTCGCCGCGCTCGTGGGCCCGGAAGTCCTCGGCCTCGGCCGGCAGGCTGCGATGGTCCCAGATCTCGAGCACCGGCGTGCCCGCGTCCCGCGCGTCGAGCAGCAGCCGCATGGCGCCCAGCCGGTCAGTAGTCAGGATCGTGACCCTCGCTTCGCCATTTGGAATTCCACATCATGGACCTACCAGCTCCTCACTGAGGCGAGCCGGTGCGTACCTGCACGGATGAGAGCAGGGCTGCGTCGACCGAAGAGTCTCCGATGGCCAGCCTGTAGGAGCCGGGCACGACCGCCCACTTGCCCGCGCTCGCGTCGTACACCGAGAAGGCGCGCTGGTCGAGCGCGATGGATACGCGCTTGGATTCGCCGGGCCGCAGCTCCACCTTGTCGTAGCCCTTGAGCAACGGCGTCGGTTCGCCGGCCGCGCGCGGGTACTCGACGTAGAGCTGGGGCACGACGGCACCGGCCCGGCGCCCGGTGTTGGTCACCGTGAACGTGGCGGTCACGCCATGCCGACCCTTGAGCGTGCCATCCGCGCCTGCGGTCCCCGCGTTGAACGCTACGCGGTCCAGCACGAGGTCCGAGTACGCGAAGTGGGTGTACGACAGGCCGAATCCGAAGGGGTATTCGGCGCGGGGGGTGCCAGGGGTGTTGAAGTGGCGGTAGCCGATGCGCAGGCCCTCGCTGAAGCGCTGCACCTGATTCACGCCAGGGAACTGCTCGGGCGCGTAGGTCGGCAGGTCCGCGTCGGCCCTGGGAAAGGAGACAGGCAGGCGGCCCGACGGATTGATGTCGCCGAACAGCACGCGGGCCAGAGCCGCGCCGCCGCGCGTGCCGCCGTACCAGGCTTCGAGCATGGCAGGCACTTGCGCGTTCCAAGGCGTCGTGACGGCGCTGCCTGTCGTGAGGACGACGATGGTGCGCGGGTTGGCGCGCGCCACGGCCTGGACCATGCGATCCTGGTCGTTGGGCAACGTCAGGCTAGGGCGGTCCACCGATTCAGACTCGAGGTCACGCGCGACAACGATCGCCACGTCGGCGCGCGCCGCCGCTTCGGCTGCGGCGCGAATGTTCGCGTCCATCGCTGCTGAAGGCGCCCTCCAGCCCACTTTCAGCTGTGGGCTCGGGGCGGCGCCGAGCGCATACTCGACGCGCACTGCGTGCGCACCCTGCGCGAGCTGGAGCTCGACGGCCGCCGGCGCGAGGTCGGTGCGGCCTTCGGTCTTCGCGACGAGCCGGCCGCCGATGAACAGTTGCGCCGCGCCATTGGTCGCCAGGTCGAAGCCGTAGCTGCCGGCGACCTCGGCCTGCAGCGTGGCCGTCCAGCTGGCGCGCGTCGTGCCGGCCGGCGGGTCCTGTCGGGCCGTCACGCTGCTTGAGAAATTGTTCGCCGGCGTATAGCACAGGCAGGTGTCGACGCGGCTGGCGAGCCGCGAGCCGTCGGCGGCGTGATACACCGCGCTGGCGCCGCGGCTGCTTCCATCCTCGGCGGTGAGCGCCCCCGAGGGCAGTTGGGGATAGCCCGGCGCGACGGCGATCGGGTAGATCGGATCGACGCCGCGCGCATGCAGCACGACGGCGCCCGGCACGCGGTCGCGGATCGCCTGCAGGATCGTGTCCTTGCCCTGCGGCGCCGGATTGGCCGGCCCGCCTGCCGTCAGCGTGTCGTCCACGCTGGTGCCGATCAGGGCGATGCGCTGCAGGCGCGACGCGTCCAGCGGCAGCAGCCCGCCCTGGTTGCGCAGCAGGACGATCGCGTGCTCTGCCACCTGCTGCGCGACGGCCGCGCCGGCCTGCAGGTCGGCGCCCGTGCGCTGCGGCGGGTCGTCGTAGATGCCGTAGGCGATCATCGTGCGCAGGATGCGCTTGACCGCCTCGTCGACGGCCGAGAGCGGGAAGGTACCGGCGCGCACGGCCTCGATCAGCACCTTGCCGAACTGCGACTCGCTGCGGAACTCCTGGTCCACCCCGTAGCGCAGAGACTGCAGCGCATGCGCGGCGCCGGCATCGGTGCGCACGATGCCCTCGAAGCCCCAGGCTCGGCGCAGCAGTCCGTTCAACAGGTCCTCGTGGTCGCAGGCCTGGACGCCGTTGATCTTGGTGTAGGCGCACATGACCATGCCCACGCGCGCGTCCTGTACCACGTCCTGGAATGGCGCCGTGTACAGCTCGTGCAGGGTCCTGTTGTCGATCACCGCGTCGACTCGCGTGCGGTCCTTCTCGACCGTGTTGACAGCGAAGTGCTTGGCGTCGGCAATCACGCGATGGCTCTGCAGGCCCTTTACGTACGCGGTGGCGGTCTGCGCGACCAGATACGGGTCCTCGCCGAAGGACTCGTGCGCGCGCCCATGCCGCGGGTCGCGCAGCACGTCGACGTTCGGGCCGTGCAGCACGCCATAGCCGAGTGCCCGTGTCTGCGCCCCCAGCGTCTCGCCATAGGCGTGCGCGACCTCGCGCGAGAAGCTCGCGGCCAGCGCGGCCGAGTTCGGCATCTGCGTCACCGCCGCACTGCCCTGCCAGATGCCGCTGGGCGCATCGCCCTGGACCATATCGGGGATGCCCAGGCGCGCATTGCCCTTGACGTAGACCTGCCAGGTCTGCCCGCCGACGGCCTTCGTGCCGTAGCCGTACAGCAGCGCGGACTTTTCCTCGAGGGTCATGGAATCGACGAGCGCTTGCGCCCGCGCCTCGGGCGAGAGACTCGCGCTCGGCGCGGCGTTCGTCCGCGCGGCGGACAGCGTCGCCTGGCGGGACGTGGACTCGCTCGCAGCGTCCGCGCCTGCGTCGCAAGCCGAGAGTGCAAGCATGGCGGCCAGGGCCACGGGCCCCATGCGACGGCAGGCACTGGACATCTGTGCCATCCTTTTCAGCATGTTGTCGCCCGTGCTCAGGCGATGCTCTTCGGCGGCACGCCGGCCAGATACGCGTGGGAGACCGCCGCGCCCGCGCGCGGGTGCACCGGCTCGTCGCCGATCTCGGCCATCTTGCGCTCGAGCAGCCGGGTCATCTCGCCGACCACGTCGCGGTACCTTGGGTCGTCGTGGCAGTTGATGAGTTCGAGCGGATCCTCGTCGCAATCGAAGAGCTCCCACTCGGGTGGCTCGTCGCCGGTCTGCGTCCCGGGCAGGCCCAGTCCCTGGTTGTACCAGTAGATCAGTTTGTAGCGCTTGTTGCGGATGCCGTAGTGCGCGTAGGCGTTGTGCGTTGCGTCGCGATGCATCCAGTAGCGGTGGTAGGCCAGTTGCTCCCAGTCGGGCGGCACTTGGCCTTGCAACAGCGGGCGGAAGCTGCGGCCCTGCATGTAGCTTGGCTGCACGACGCCCGCGACATCGAGAAACGTGGGCGCGAAATCCACGTTGGTGATGATCTCGTCGCAGACGCTGCCTGCCGCGATCTCGCGCGGGTAGCGCACGAGAAACGGCATCTGGAACGATTCCTCGTACATGAAGCGCTTGTCGAACCAGCCATGCTCGCCGAGGAAGAATCCTTGATCGGACGTGTAGATGACCAGCGTGTCCTCGGCAAGCCGGTTCGCGTCGAGGTAGTCCAGGATGCGACCGACGCCTTCGTCCACCGCGGCGATCGTGCGCAGGTAGCGCTGCATGTAGCGCTGGAACTTGAAGCAGGTGTATTGCTCGCTCGTCTCGAACGTGAACACCTCGGCCGTGTCCTTGTCGATGAGACGCACGGCGCGGACGTCGTCGGGGTTAGGCAACTTGCGCTCCGGCGAGCCCGGGCACATCGGCTCGCCGACCTCCGCGCCGCCTTCCGGCTGCACCAGTCCGAGATCGAGGTAGGTCATGTCCTCGGCGATGCGCATGCGGGCGGCGGCCGCGGCCTTCGCGCGGTTCTTGTAATCGTCGCTGAATGTCTCCGGCAGGTCGATGTCCTCATCGTAGAGGTGCTTGTGTCGCGGATGCGGCTCCCACGACCGATGCGGCGCCTTGTGGTGGCACATCACGAAGAAGGGCCGGTCCTTGTCGCGCTGCTCAAGCCAGTCGATCGTCTTGTCGGTGATGATGTCGGTGGCGTAGCCCCGTACGACGGCGGGGCCATCGGGACCGATGAACACCGGGTCGTGATAGTCGCCCTGTCCCGGGAGCACGGACCAGTGGTCGAAGCCCGTCGGCTCGTGGTCCTTGCCTTCGCCGAGGTGCCACTTGCCGATGATCGCGGTCTGGAAGCCGGCCGCCCGAAGCTGCTTCGCCACGTTCGGGCCGCGGTTGTTGATTGCGCTCGCGAGAGTCTGCACGCCATTGACGTGGTTGTGGGTGCCTGTGAGGATGCTGGCCCGGCTTGGCGTGCAAATGGAGTTCGTGACGTAGCAGTGATTGAAGCGCATGCCCTCGTTGGCGATGCGATCGATGTTCGGTGTTCGGTTGAGGTTGTACCCGTAGCAGCCGATCGCCTTCGCGGCGTGATCGTCCGCCATGATGAAGACGATGTTGGGGCGCTTGTGCGTCATGGTCGATCTTCCTTTACAGCTTGGTTTCGGCGTACTTGGCGGCCAGGAAGTACTTGTCGGGATTCACCGATTCCGTCACGCGACCCAGGCCCTTGAACAGATCGTTCATCCCGGCCAGCCAGCGGTTGACCGTCCCGTCGCGAGTCAGTTTGACCAATTCCTCCGTCGTGAAATTCTTGGTGACCGCGGCCTCCGACTCGAGCGCCGGCAGCGGCGCATTGAGCAGGCCCGCCGTGATCTCGACCGATTGCTTCAGGTTCTTGACACGGAAGTCGTTCGCCTCCTTGATCACGCGGATCATCGCCTCGACCAGCGCGGGATTCGAGTCCGCGAGATCGGCGCGCGAAACGAACGAGGTGGGAAAGCAGTAAGTGGGGTAAAGCTCGCTGTTGGAGAACAGTTCCTGGAGCTTCGGGACGCGCAGCTTGATGGTTCCCACCAGCGGATACCAGATCCCGGCCGCGTCCACCTGTCCCGACGAGAAGGCCGTGACGATGGTGCTCGGGTCCATCGCCACCCGCTTTATGTCGTCCAGCGTCATGCCGCTCTTTTGCAGCGCCAGGCGCAGCAACATGTCGCCCGTCGTGCCCTCGGGCACGGCGACGGTCTTGCCCTTGAGTTCCTTGATTGACGAGATGCCGGGCTGGGCAATCACCCGATCCGAGAAGCCGAGGTTGTTGATCGCAATGATCTTGGCGCGGCCCGACATCGGCAGCCACAGCGCGCCAGGCCCGATGTAGCCGAAATCGAGGTCCTTGGTTCCAAGCGCCTGGATCTGCAGCGGTCCGTTGGTGAAGATCTTCAGTTCGGGCGCGATGCCGTGCTTGGCCCAGAGGTTGAGCTTGTTGGCGATCGCAACTATCGAGGCGCCGTTGAAATCGCCGATGTAGCCGATCCTGGCGGCAAGCGGCTTGCCGGTCTGCGCTCGTGCACCGAGGCATGCAAGGCCGGCGCTGAGGCCAAGCGACAGCACGGCGCGCCGGGGGATCGTGTTGCTGCACGCGTCATTCGTTCCGCTGGAATTCATGGTCTGGTCTTTCGTCATCATTGAACTTCAGGCGAGCTCTCGTCCTGCCGGAGCTCGGGTTGGTGGTACACGGCATCCCATACCTCGTTGCGGATGCGCATGAATTCGGGGGACAGTCGCATTGCCTCGGTGCGCGGGTACGGCAGATCGACCGGGACGATCCGGTGGATGCGGCCCGGGCGGGCCGCCATCACGATGACCCGGTTGGCGAGGTACACCGCTTCCTCGACGTCGTGCGTGATGAACATGACGGTGCGCGTGTCCTTCGCCCACGTCGCGAGCAGCTGGTCCTGCATCGTCACGCGGGTCAAGGCGTCGAGCGCGCCGAAGGGCTCGTCCATCAGCAGGATGGCCGGGTCCACCGCGTAAGCGCGTGCAATGGCGCAGCGCTGCTTCATGCCGCCCGACAGGGTCTTGGGCAGCGCGTCCGCGAACGGCGTCAGGCCGACCAACTCGATGCAGCGGTCCACGATGCGCTTGCGCTCCTGCGACGGCACCTTGGCGATCTCGAGCCCGAAGGCGATGTTCTGCCGCACCGTGAGCCAGGGAAAGAGCGCGTACTGCTGGAAGATGACGCCCCGCTCGGGACTCGGCCCGTGCACCGGCTTGCCCTCGACGAGCACTCGACCCGCCGTCGGTTCGAGCAGCCCGGCTGCCGCGTTCATCATCGTCGATTTGCCGCACCCCGAGGGGCCGACCACCGTCACGAACTCGCCGTCTGCGATGTCCAGGGATACCTGGTCGAGGGCCTTGAACCGGCGCCCGTTGAGCTCGAAGGCGCAGCTGAGCTGCTGAAAGGAAATCTTGGGGTTCATCGCCGCTCCTGCCATGTGGTCAATCGTTTGTCGGCCCAAAGGATGGCGCGGTCCATGACCATGCCGAGGACGCCGATCAGCACCAGCCCAACGAAGATCGTGGGCAAGTCGTAATACACCTGTGCCTGCTGCATGCGGTGGCCGAGGCCCTCCTGTGCCGCGATCAGTTCGGACGCGACCAGCGTCGACCATGCGGCACCCAGACCGACGCGCATGCCGACCAGGATGAACGGCGTCGATGCCGGAATTACCACGCGCCGGAATACCGTGAAGTCGTCCGCGCCGAGCACGCGCGCCGCGTTGATCAGCACCTTGTCTACCGTGATCACGCCTTGGAAGGTGGAGATGACGGACACCAGGAAGGCCGCCAGCGTGATCACGAAGACCTTCGGAACCTCGCCGATGCCAAGGAAGACGATGGCGACCGGAATGATGGCCAGCGGCGGTATGGTGCGGAAGAACTGGATGTACGGCTCCAGCAGCCCGCGCGCCCAGCCGTACCACCCCATCAGAAAGCCTATCGGAACGGCGAGCAGGGTGCCGATGGCAAAACCGAGGAAGACGCGCCTCAGCGAGGCACCGATGTCCACGAAGATCGAGCCGTTCCCGATCAATTGAAGGCATCGCTCAAGCACGGCCTGCGGTCCGGGCAGGCCGTTGAGATCGAGCTTCGAGACGAGCCACCAGGCGACGAGCCCGATCGCTACCGATGCAATGTTGAGTGTGATCAGCCTGTCGGCCGGCCTTGACGAACGCAGGCGTGGCGCCTGCCCGTTCGTCATGGTGCTCGGGTTGGAAGACATGGTTGCCTCTCTTTCAGTGGAGTGCCAGGAATCGTTCCATGCCGACCATGGCCGCCCCGATCTGGGCGCCTTGGCCGACAAGTGAACTGCGCAGCAGCCTGATCTGCTGTGTGAATTCGCCGAGCGCCTGCCGCTTGATGTCGGCCAGTAGATCGTCGAGAAAGCGGTCGGAGGCGAGCGCGTAGATGCCTCCGAGGACGATGGTTCTTGGGTTGAGAAGGTCGATCGCTATGCCGAGCCCTATGGCGAGGTAATGCACCGTCTGCGCGTATAGCCGGGCGGCGGCCTCCTCGCCCGCGAGCGCGCGCCGCTCCAACTCCGGAACGACGTCCGCAGCGCCCGCCTTCAAACCCAGCACGGACTGCAGGTACTGCTCGTTGACGACCGCGCCGAGCCGTAGGTCATCCGGGCCGTCCGCGGCGGAGGCATGGCGCTGGACCGGGATGTTGCCCAGTTCGCTGAGAACGTAGTGGCGCTGCAGCACGGATGCGGGGCTGTCGATGATGGCAGCGCCCATGCCGTGTTTGGCCTGCACGTAGAGCAGGGGGGGCACGCCGTCGGCGCGCAGCTGCTGCAGCTCCGCGAGCGCCATCGCGCGCGCGTTGTTGTGCACGACGACGGGGAGCTCGAGCTGCGCCTCCAGGTGATCGGCGATCGCCACATGGCTCCAGCCGATGTGAGGCGCGCGCAGGCTCACACGCATCTGATCATCCACGAATCCCGGCACCGCGATTGCCACACCGCTCGGCCCGGCGTTGTGCTTGCCGCGTGGCATACCGACCAGCTCGGATACGAGGGCCGCGACGGCGTCGAGCGTGTCCTGGGGTGGCCGGCTCGCGACAGGGAACGCAACTCGGCCCTGTCTCGCCACGCTGAGATCCAGCTTCACCATCGCCCAGTCGAGCCCCTCGGGCGCAATGGCGACGCTGACGATGTGGCGAGATTCGGGCACGAGTCGCAACTCGAGCCGCGGCCGCCCCACGCCGCCGCTCTGAGTCTGCACGCCGGACTCGTCAATCAACCCTTCTTGGAGCAGGTCGGCGACCAGCTTGGTCATGGTCGTCGGCGCCAGGCTGAGCGATTCGCACAACTCCACCCGCGATTGAGGGCCATGGTCACGCAGGGCGCGGATCACCTTGAGCCGGTGCTCGACGCGGATCTGCTCGACAGGGGTGCGCTTGGGTGGATTCATTAATTACTACCTAGTAGAAAATAATTGTGCCGTGCAGGCGCCGAGCGATCCATGGGACAAACCCGAATGCGGTGTCTGGACGGCTGGTGAAGGGGTGGGTAGCCCACGGGACTGCTTCCGGCGGCCTGCCCGAGGCGATCGAAGGGCGGCTCCGAGTTATTCGTTCGGTCACCCCCTGTCGAGCCGAAGCTCATTTCCGCGAGCTCCCGTCGTTTGCACCGACGCGTGGCCGAGCAGCGCCTGCGCCTTGGGCAGCGGCACGCGCTTATCGAGCACAAGGTACGCGCGTAGGTGTGGCGCAGCAGCGCCGCACTGGCCGCGTCCGTCAGCTCGAGTTCGTCTGCCGCTGCGAGCAGCACCGCCGTGGCTTGGTCTTACAGGCCTCGTGCTGCGAGAGCGGTTTGCGTCCACGACCGACGTGGTCAACGTGGCCAGCGTGCCGGCCCTGGTCAACGCACTGATGCTGTTTCGCACCAGCCGCCCGGTGTTCGAACGGCGCGTCATGCCACCGACCCAGAGCTCCAGCCTGCCCGCCATCCGCGACGCCCTGGTCGGCGTGTTCGCCGCCAACGGCGTGCTGCGCCTGGCCATGATGGTGGCCGGCGAGCGCTTCAGCGTCTCGGCCGTCTGGCTTTGCGTCGAGGCGGCGCCGCTGGTGCTGCTGCAGACCCGCTGGATGGCGCGCCGGCCGCCGCCGTTCGAGCCGCCTACGGTGCGCCGCGTGGTGTGCGTGCTGCTGCTGCTGGTCAGCACGGGCCTGGTGGTGCCGGCCCTGCGCGCCCTGCTCGCGTCGGCGTAGCGGGGCGCGCAGGGCGCGCTGCCCCAAAGGCCGTCGCCGGCCGGCTTGCCTTGGAGTAAGCTGCGCTTGTGATGACCCCCGTCGATTTGGAGCGACCATGAGCGACACCACCCCCTTTGGCTTCGGCAAGTTCATTCCCGGCTTCGACTTCCTGCAGGGCCTGGCCGGCTCCGCGGTCAAGGGCGCGGCCGGCACCAGTCCCTTGCCGAACCTGGCCAACTGGGTCGCGCCCACGCTCAGCGTCGAGGAGCTCGACAAGCGCATCCAGGAGCTCAAGGCCGTGCAGTTCTGGCTGGACCAGAACGCGACCGGGCTCAAGGCCACCATCCAGGCGCTGGAGGTGCAGAAGATGACCCTGGCCGCGCTCAAGGGCATGAACTTCCAGCTCGGCGAAGTGGCCGAGGCCTTCAAGATCAAGCCTGCTGCCGAAAGTGCGCCCGAGCGCCAGGCCGAGGCAGCGGCGCCCGCGCCCGCCGAGGCGGCGGCCAAGCCGGCCCCGAAAAAACGCCCCAAGGCCAAGGCGGCCGAGCCGACCGACGGGCCGGCCGGCGAGGGCGTGGTCGATCCGCTGCAGTGGTGGGGCGCGCTGACCCAGCAGTTCCAGCAGATTGCCGCCAGCGCCATGCAGGACGCGGCCACGCAGAAAGCTTTCGACACCACGCGCCAGATGGCCAGCGGCCTGGCTCAGGACGCCTTCAAGACGGCCAGCGACATGGCCAGCTCGGTGGCCCAGGCCGCCGCGACGCCCAAGGCGGGCACTGCCGCGCCCCAGGCCGACCCCGGCGCGGCCGAGCCGGCGGCCCGGCCGGCGCGCAAGCGCGCGCCGCGCCGCGCCTGAGACGGCCGCCCGCGCCGCGCCAGGGTCTGCCATGAAGCTGTTCCCCTACGCCCATGCCACCCATCCGCAGTGGCGCATGGCGGCCGCCCTGGTGCTGGCCCAGCTGCGCGCGCGCATGGCGCTGCCCGACCATGCCAGTGCGCCCACGCTGGGCCTGCTCTACATCACGGACCACTATGCCGGCCAGGCGCCGGACATCCTGGACTTCCTGAGCGCGGAGCTGCCCGAGGTGACCGACTGGTCCGGCACCGTCGGGGTGGGCATCGCGTCCAACAACGTCGAGTATTTCGACGAGCCGGCGCTGGCCGTCATGCTCTGCGAGCTGCCGCACGACCAGTACCGCGTGTTCTCCGGCGTGGCCCCGCTGGGACCGGGCTTTGCCGCGCACACGGCCCTGGTCCATGCCGACGCCGGCACGCCCGACTTGGCCGAGCTGATCGCCGAGATGGCGGCGCGCACCGAGACCGGCTACCTGTTCGGCGGCCTGGCCTCCAGCCGCTCCGCCGTGGTCCAGTTCGCCGTGGGCGGCAACGGCAACATGCGCGGGCAGGGCGCGGCCAGCGGTGTGTTCAGCGGCGGCCTGTCCGGCGTGGCTTTCGGGCCCGGCGTGCACCTGGTCTCGCGTGTCACCCAGGGTTGCCAGCCGGTGGCGCCGCAGCGCGTGCTCACGGCGGTGGACGGCCATGTGCTGCTGACGCTGGGCGACGAGCCGGCGCTCGACGTGCTGCTGCGCGACCTCGGCGTCTCGCCCGGGCTGCCGCGCGAGGCCCTGGCCGCGGTGCGCGCCACCCTGGTCGGGCTCAGCGAGCCGGGCCATGAGGCCGTGGGCCGCACCGGCCATTTCGGCAGCGACGTGGTGGTGCGCCACATCATTGGCCTGGATCCCGCGCGCAAGGGCGTGGCGATCGCGGACCAGCCCGACGTCGGCACGCGCCTGGCCTTCTGCCAGCGCCATGCCCAGGCGGCGCGGGCCGACCTGGTGCGCATCTGCGCCGAAATCCGCGAGGAGCTCGAGCCAGAGGCCATGAGCGTGGAGGCGGCCAGCGCCCTGGCCGCGTCCGAGGCCGAGTCGGCGCCGCACCCCGCGCGGCGCATCGCCGGCGCGCTCTACGTCAGCTGCGCGGGCCGCGGCGGCCCGCATTTCGGCGGGCCCAGCGCCGAGCTGCAAATCGTGCGCCGCGCCCTCGGCGACGTGCCGCTGGTGGGTTTTTTCGCGGGCGGCGAGATCGCGCGCGACCACCTCTACGGCTATACCGGCGTGCTGACGGTGTTCACCGACGAGGCGCCATAGACGAGGCCCCGTGCCGGCTTCAGCGCCGCAGGGCCGCGAAGGCTGCGAACTCCCAGCTGCGCATGGCCAGCAGCAGCGTGTAGCCCTCGCGGTCGGCGGGGGCGAGCTTCTGGTCGGCCAGGTGCTGCTGCGCGAAATCCTGCGCCACGCGCTGCATGCGCTCCAGGAAGGCGGGCGCGAGAGCGCGGGCGACCGAACCGTGCACCAGCAGCAGGCCTTCGCCCGCACCGTCGAAGCCGCCCGAGAAATAGTCGAGCACCGCGTGCTCGCGGAAGTAGTCCATCACCGGCCCGTGCGGCCGCCAGCGGAAGGCCTTGGCCAGCTTGAGCCGGTAGCGGTTCAGCGGCCGCAGCTCGATGATGCCGATGCGGTCGAGCTGGGCCAGGTACTTGATGGCCTCGGCCTCGCTGAGCCGGTAGTCGCTGGTGATCTGCTCCAGCGTCCATTGGCTCAGCACGCAGATCGCCACCAGCAGCAGCTTCTTGTCGGCTACCACCGCCTTTTCCTGCTCCTGCGTGAGCTCCTTGAGCAGCGGCTGCGCGTCGGCCAGGCGGCGTGCGAGTTCGGCGAAATCGAGCTTGAGCGCGCGGCAGATCGCGTCGATGCGCGACAGCGGCATGTCGCCGCGCGCCAGCATGCGCTTGACGCTGGACTCGGCCAGGCCCAGCGCCCGGGCCAAGTCGGCATAGGTCATCTGAGCCGCCTTGAGCTCTTTCTTCAGCAGGGTGACCAGGTCGGCGGTGGTGCTCATGGGTATTGAATTCTGATGCCGAGGGATTTGATTTTTTCTTCCGTATCGATTTTCGATTCCTGGCCCAGGCTTAGCAAGCAGACTTCGCACCGTTGAACCCACCGGAGCCGGCATGAAGACCTTCGACGACAGCGCGCGCAAACTCGCCCGAGGCCTGGCTGCGCTGGCGCCACCGGCCCTTGGCTACGATCGCGGCAGCAGGAGCCCTCGCAAACCCACGAAAGCCTGAAGGAGGAGAAAAGCCATGTCCACGCAGCACCAGCCCCCTGAGGCGCCCTCGGGCGCGGCGGCTCACCCCAGCCAGTTCGCGCTGCTGCGCCAGCGCCGCTTCGCCCCCTTCTTCTGGACGCAGTTCGCGGGCGCGGCCAACGACAACCTGTTCAAGTTCGCCTTCACCGTGATGGTGACCTACCAGCTGCAGCTGGCCTGGCTGCCGCCGGCCATGGCGGGCCTGGCCATCGGCGCGCTGTTCATCCTGCCCTTCCTGCTGTTCTCGGCCACCTCGGGCCAGCTGGCCGACAAATGGGACAAGACCCGCATGATCCGCCTCGTCAAGAACCTGGAGATCGCCATCATGGCCCTGGCCGCCTGGGGCTTCGTCTCGGCCAACGTCGCGCTGCTGCTGGCCTGCACCTTTCTGATGGGCCTGCACTCCACGCTGTTCGGGCCGGTCAAGTTCGCCTACCTGCCGCAGGTGCTGAACGAGCGCGAGCTCACCGGCGGCAACGGCATGGTGGAGATGGGCACCTTCGTCGCCATCCTGCTGGGCAATGTCGCGGGCGGACTGCTCGTGGCGATACCCGTGGTCGGCCCGCGCGACGTGGCCATCGCCTGCCTGGGGCTGGCGCTGGCGGGGCGGCTGGTGGCGCAGTTCGTTCCCGGCGCGCCGGCCACCGACCCGGGCCTCAAGGTCAACTGGAACCCGGTCAGCGAGACCTGGCGCAACCTGCGCCTCGCGCACGGCAACCTGGTCGTGTTCCGCTCGCTGCTGGGCATCAGCTGGATGTGGTTCTTCGGCGCCGTGTTCCTGAGCCAGTTCCCCAGCTTCGCCAAGCAGGTGCTGCACGGCAACGAGCAGGTGGCCTCGCTGCTGCTGGTGGTGTTCTCGGTCGGCATAGGCACGGGCGCGCTGCTGTGCGAGCAGCTCTCGCGCCGCCATGTCGAGATCGGCCTGGTGCCGCTGGGCGCGATCGGCATGAGCCTGTTCGCGGTCGACCTGTACCTTGCCTCGCACGCGCTGCCGCCGGCCGAGGCGCTGACGCTCGCCGAGTTCCTCGCCCGGCCCGCACACTGGCGCGTGATGGCCGACCTGGCCCTGCTGAGCCTCAGCGTGGGCCTGTACAGCGTGCCCATGTACGCGCTGATCCAGCTGCGCGCCCAGCCTACGCACCGCGCGCGCATCATCGCGGCCAACAACATCCTCAACGCGCTGTTCATGATCGCCAGCGCCCTCATCGCGGGCGGGCTGCTCGAGGCCGGCTTCAGCATCCCGCAGATCTTCCTGTTCACCGGCCTGGCCAACGCGCTGGTGGCGGGCTACATCTTCCTGCTGGTGCCCGAGTACCTGCTGCGCTTCGTCGCCTGGGTGGCCTCGCACCTGGCCTACCGCTTCCGCATCCGCGGCGACGAGCACATCCCGGTGCAGGGTGCGGCCGTGCTGGTCTGCAACCACGTGAGCTTCGTCGACGCCGTGCTGCTGATGGCCGCCAGCCCGCGCCCGATCCGCTTCGTGATGGACCACCGCATCTTCCGCGTGCCGCTGCTGGGCTGGCTGTTCCGGCTCGCCAAGGCGATTCCCGTGGCGCCGCGCAGCGAAGACCCGATCGCCTACGAGGCCGCCTTCGAAACCGCCGCCCGGGTGCTGCGCGAGGGCGATCTGCTGGCCATCTTCCCCGAGGGCGGCATCACGCGCGACGGGGCGCTGCAGGAATTCAAGGGCGGCGTCATGAAGATCCTGGAGCATGCCGCGCAACAAGGCCTGCACCCGCCTGTGATCCCCATGGCCCTGACCAACCTCTGGGGCTCCTTCTTCAGCCGCGTGGAAGTGCGCGACGGCGAGAACGTGGCCATGGTGCGGCCGTTCCGGCGCGGCCTGTACAACCGCGTGGGCCTGAACGTGGGCCCCGCCCTGGTTCCCGCGACGGTGACGCCGCAAGGGCTGCGCGAGCGGGTGGGCGCGCTGCTCGCGGCCTGAACGCGCCGGCGGGCCCGCTGCGGCATCAGCGCCCCCGTCGCCCCCGGATCGACCGACTGGTGCAGGCGCCGCGCTTTGTGGTAGCTTGGCTGGCCTCGAAGCGGATTCGCCCGGACGCGCGCGGCGCCTGAGCCGGCCCGCGTCGCCCGTGCCCCTGACGGGGAGAAAAACGCCATGAGTGCCATGCCTCGTCGTCACATGCTGTGCTGCACGCTGGCACTGGGGGCGGGGCTGTTCACGGCGCGGATCCGCCCCGCCCAGGCGATCACCCTGGCCGATGGTCTGCTCAATCCCTGCCTGGGGCGCATGCCCAGCGAATGGGCGCGGCACGAACTGGTGCTGGCGGCGTTCGAGGGCATCGATGCGAGCCGGCTCTGGGACATGCACGCGCATTTGCTGGGCACGGGCGACAGCGGCAGCGGCTGTACCGTGAACCCGGACCTGTACTCGCTGTGGCATCCGATCGAAGTGCTGCGGCGCAAGATCGTCATGAACGCCGCCTGCGTGCCCCGCGACAGCGGCTCGGTCGATGCCGACTATGTCGCGCGTCTGCACCACCTGACGCAGGACTTTCCCGAAGGCGCCAAATGGATGCTGTACGCGTTCGCGCATGCCCACAGCGACCAGGGCCGGCCCAGGCCCGACGTCAGCACGATTCACGTGCCCAACGCCTATGCGGCCGCCGTCGCGCAGCGCCATCCCGAGCGCTTTGCCTGGGTGGCCTCGGTCCACCCTTATGCCGAGAACGCGCTGGCCCAGCTGCAGCAGGCTCGCCGCGACGGCGCCGTGGCCTTGAAGTGGCTGCCCAGCGCCATGAACATCGACATGCGCGATGCCCGTTGCCGTCCCTTGTACGACTGGCTGGCCGCCACAGGGATGCCGCTGATCGTGCATTGCGGCGAAGAAATGGCAGCGCCCGGTGCGGGGCAGGAGGACTATGGCACGCCCTTGCTGGCACGCGCCCCCTTGGCGTCGGGTGTGCGGGTGGTGATGGCGCATTGCGCCTCGCTGGGCCGGGCCGTCGACCTCGATGCGCGCTCGCAGCCGCGCGTGGCCGCGTTCGACCTGTTTGCTCGCCTGATGAAGGAGCAGATGTCGAACGGCAAGCCCCTGCTCTGGGGGGACATCTCTGCGTTGTTCCAGGCCAATCGCCGTGCCCGCATCTGGCGCGCCTTGCTGCAAAGACAGGACTGGCATGGCCGTCTGCTGCACGGCTCCGACTACCCCCTGCCCGGGGTGCTGCCGCTCTATGACCTGGAGGCCTTGGCGGCCGCCAGGCTGCTCGCGGACTCGGCCGTGGCGCCGCTGCAGGCGCTGCGCAGGTACAACCCCCTGTTGTTCGACTTCGTGCTCAAGCGCAGCCTGGCGCGGGGGCGCCAGCGGCTGGCGACGGACATATTTCACACCCGCCCCTTTTTCGACCGGGGCTGACGCGCGAGGCCTGGCCGGCGGGCGCTACGCCGGCCCGCGCGGGCCCCAGGCGCTGTACATCGTCATCTCCCATTCGTCCGCGGCCGCGTCGTGGCGCAGGATGTAGGTGCCGCCGTCGTCCCCCTGCAGCTTGAAGTAGCGGTGGTCCGGCGCCAGCCAGCGGTCGAGGATGGCCTGCACCTCGACGCGGCGCTCGCCGAGCCAGAAGCTGCGCGGCTCGGCCTCGCCGCGATGGCCGGCATGGCAGCTCACGCGAATCGCCATGGTCCGACCCGGCGCCTGCCGCGCACGAGCCGCGTGGCGGCCGGCCTGGCGGTGGTGGGCTTGCTCGGTCGCAAGTTGGTCTCCGTGGCACGGACCGTCGATTTTGCGCCCGGCTGGCGCGCCGCGCCAGGGCCCGGCCGCGAGCCTGGCCGCGTGTCGGGTATCGTGTACCGATACTCGGCATGCGACGGCCCGCCACCGGCATGGAAAATCCACGCCATCGGCCCGCTGGCCGGCCATGCTTCGCCCCGTGTTCAACGCAGCAAGAGGTACTTCATGAGCAAAGCGCTTCGCCTGTCCGAAACCTGGTTCCGCCGCGGCCTGTGGGCCGTGGCCCTGGTGTTCGCCTGGTTCCTGATCGGCCTGGGCGGCACCGTCGTGGGCGACCTGCCCAAGGTCGAGCAGCGCCAGCAGCTGGACGACTTCATGGACCCGGTGGCCACGCCGCCGCTGCGCGAGGCCCTGAAGGCCGCACAGCGCAGCGGCCGGGACGCGCAGGACGCGCTGGAGCAGGCGCAGCAGCGCCTGAAGGTGGCCCAGGCCGACAACCGCGCGGCGCGCGAGAGCTTCAACAACTGGCTGGCCACGCGCCAGGCAACGGCCCGCGCCGAGCAGGACGCCGAGCTGATCCAGCGCACGAGCCAGCTGGACCAGCTGCGCCGTGCCGAGCGCGAGGCGCTTTCCGCCGTGGAGGCGCAGCAGCAGATCGCTCTGGACGCGCGCCAGGCGACCGCCAAGGCCCAGGCCCGGCTGGCCGAGCTCGAGCGCAGCGCCCGCGAAGGCCTGGAGGGCGCGCGCCGCGCCCAGGAGCTGCGCATCTTCCTCTACCGCCTGGCGCTCACGCTGCCGCTGCTGGTGGTGGCCGGCTGGCTGTTCGCTAAGAAGCGCAATAGCGCCTACTGGCCTTTCGTCTGGGGCTTCATCTACTTCGCGCTGTTCGCCTTCTTCGTCGAGCTCGTGCCCTACCTGCCGAGCTACGGCGGCTATGTGCGCTACACGGTGGGCATCCTGCTCACGGCCCTGGTCGGGCGCTACGCCATCCTGGCGTTGCAGCGCTACCTGGAGCGGCAGAAGATGGCCGAGGCCCTGCCCGACGCCCAGCGCCGCGAGGAGCTCAGTTACGACGTGGCGCTGGCGCGCCTGGCCAAGGGCGTGTGCCCGGGCTGCGAGCGCGCGGTGGATTTGAAGGACCAGAAGAACGATTTCTGCCCGCACTGCGGCATCGGCCTGCACGACCACTGCGGCCACTGCCAGGCGCGCAAGAGCGCGTTCTCGCATTTCTGCCACGCTTGTGGCACGGCGGCGCGGCCGCTCCCGGGCGGACGCTGAACCGCGCGAGGCAGTCCGCGCCTCAGACCCCGCGTGCCCGGTCCGCCGCGAACTTCTGGCGGAACGCGCCGAACTGACCCGCATCCAGTGCCTCGCGCAGCTCGCGCATGAGGTTCAGGTAGTAGTGCAGGTTGTGGATGGTGGTCAGCATGGGGCCCAGCATCTCGCCGCAGCGGTCCAGGTGGTGGAGGTAGGCGCGCGAGAAGCCGCCCGTGACCCGGCCGTCGGGTGCCGTATGGCCGGCGCAGGTGTAGCAGGTACAGGTCTCGTCCAGCGGGCGCGGGTCGCTCTTGTGGCGCGCGTTGCGGATCTTGAGGTCGCCGAAGCGCGTGAACAGATGGCCGTTGCGCGCGTTGCGCGTGGGCATCACGCAGTCGAACATGTCCACGCCCGCGCCCACGCCCTCCACCAGGTCTTCCGGCGTGCCCACGCCCATCAGGTAGCGCGGCTTGTGCTCGGGCAGGCGGTGCGGGGTGTGGGCCATGATGCGCTGCATCTCGGGCTTGGGCTCGCCCACGCTGACGCCGCCGACGGCGTAGCCGGGGAAATCCATGGCCACCAGGGCGTCCAAGGATTCCTGGCGCAGCTGCTCGAACATGCCGCCCTGCACGATGCCGAACAGCGCGTTCGGGTTCTGCAGCCGAGCGAACTCGGCCTGGCAGCGCTTGGCCCAGCGCAGCGAGAGCTCCATCGAGGCGCGCGCCTCGCGCTCGGTGGTCAGGTGGCCCTGGGTCTCGTAGGGCGTGCACTCGTCGAACTGCATGACGATGTCCGAGTTCAGTATGGTCTGGATCTGCATCGAGATCTCGGGCGTGAGGAACAGCCGGTCGCCGTTGACCGGCGAGGCGAACTTCACGCCTTCCTCGCTGATCTTGCGCATCTCGCCCAGGCTCCAGACCTGGAAACCCCCCGAGTCGGTCAGGATGGGCTTGCGCCAGTTCTCGAAGCTGTGCAGGCCGCCGAAGCTCTGCATGATGTCCAGCCCGGGGCGCATCCAGAGGTGGAAGGTGTTGCCCAGGATGATCTGCGCGCCCATCTCCTCCAGGCTGCGCGGCATCACGCCCTTGACGGTGCCGTAGGTGCCCACGGGCATGAAGATCGGCGTCTGGACCACGCCGTGGTTGAGCGTGAGGCGGCCGCGGCGCGCGTGCGAGCCGGGGTCGGTGGTGAGGAGTTCGAATTGCAGCATGTTCAGGCTCGTTCTTGGCGGTCCAGCAGCATGGCGTCGCCGTAGCTGAAGAAGCGGTACTGTTCGCGGATCGCGTGCCGGTACAGGGCCATGACATGCTCGTAGCCGGCGAAGGCGCTGACCAGCATCATCAGCGTGGACTTGGGCAGGTGGAAGTTGGTGACCAGCCGGTCCACCACCTGGAAGGCGAAGCCCGGGGTGATGAAGATCTGGGTGTCGCCGCTGGCCTGGCCCGACTGCGCCCAGGATTCCAGCGTGCGCACCGTGGTCGTGCCCACGGCGACCACGCGGCCGCCGCGCGCGCGGCATTCGGCGATGGCGCGCTGCGTGGCCTCGGGCACCTCGTACCACTCGCTGTGCATGCGGTGCTCGGCGATGTTCTCGGTCTTGACCGGCTGGAAGGTGCCGGCGCCCACATGCAGCGTGACGCTGGCGCGCTGCACGCCGCGCGCGTCGAGTTCGGCCAGCAGGGCCTCGTCGAAATGCAGGGCCGCGGTGGGCGCGGCGACCGCGCCGGGGTTCTTGGCGAACACGGTCTGGTAGCGCCGCGCGTCCTCCTCGGAGTCGGCGTGGCTGATGTAGGGCGGCAGCGGCACATGGCCGTGCCTTTCCATCAGCGCGTGCGGCTCGTCGGACAGGCGCAGGCGGAACAGCGCGCCGTCCTGGTCGGGCCAGCGCCCCAGCAGCGTGGCGCTGAACGCTGCGCCCCCACGCTTCGCCGCTGCGCGGGTCGCTGCCCCCCGAGGGGGCGCGCCTTCACCTTGGGGCGGCCCGGCGGTGAAGCGGCCGCCACGCGTGCCCCCGGCCAGGTAGAGCGTCGCGCCTATCGGCGGCTTCTTGCTGACCTTCATGTGGGCCACGACCTCGTGGCCGGGCAGCACGCGCTCGATCAGCAGCTCCAGCTTGCCGCCCGAGGCCTTCTCGCCGAACAGCCTTGCCTTGACCACGCGGGTGTCGTTGAACACCAGCAGGTCGCCGGGCGAGAGCAGGGCGGGCAGCTCGCGGAAGATGCGGTCCACCGGGTTGGGGCCGCGGCCGTCGAGCAGGCGCGAGCCGCTGCGCTCGGGCGCGGGATGCTGGGCGATCAGCTCGGGAGGGAGCGCGAAATCGAAGTCGGAGAGGCTGAACGCGCGAACGGCGTTCGAGGGGCTGTCGTTCATGCTGCTTGAGGGCCGGACGGGCCCGTGCCAAGGGGAAAACGCTATTGTGCCAGCCTCTATGTGGCAGGCTCTTGCCGAGCCGGGCGCGGGAGGGTGCGCCTTTCTATCCCGCTGAGCTCGTAGTAGCGCTGCTTGGCCGCGTACATGGCGCGGTCGGCCTGCTGCAGCGCGGTTTCGAGCTGTTCGCCCTCCTGGCAGCTGGCCAGCCCGATCGCCATGCTCAGCACGTGCCCGGGGTAGAACTGGTTGTTGAGCTCCAGCAGAGACTCGATGCGCTCCTGCGTGGCCTGCGCCCCCTGGGCGTCGGTGCCGGGCAGCAGGACCGCGAACTCGTCGCCGCCGACGCGCGCCGCGCAGGCCGGCGCGTCCACCGCCTTGGCCAGCACCTCGCCGGCGCGGCGCAGCAGCGCGTCGCCGGCTTGGTGGCCTTCCTCGTCGTTGAGCTGCTTGAGGCCGTTGAGGTCTATGGACAGCACACTGACCGGCCACGGGCCCTTGCGCGCCAGGCGGTTGAGTTCCTCGGCGTAGTAGGAGCGGTTGCGCAGCTTGGTCAGCACGTCGTGCTTGCCCAGGTATTCGAGGTAGGCCTCGGCCTTCTTGCGCGCCGTGATGTCCACCAGCGAGACCAGCACCAGGTCCCAGTGCTCGGCGTGCTCGGCCAGCACGCTGAACTGCATGTGGATGTGGATGGCGTCGCCGCTCAGGGCGTAGTTGAGCACCTCGCGCTGCTGGAACAGCTTGCCGTTCCACAGGTCGATCAGCTGCTCGGCGAAAGAGGCCTGCATCTCGTCGCGGAACACGCGCTCGAGCTCGTTGAGCAGTTCGTCCTTGCTCGCCGCGCCGAACATGCGCAGCGTCAGCTGGTTGACGTCGATGACGCGGATCTCGCGCATGCAGCGCGTCACGAACTCGGGGTGCACCTTGAGGAACACCGGGAAATCCTCGATGCCCTGTGCGCGCACCTCGTCGAGCAGCCGCTTGACGCCGCTGAAGTCCTCGACCCACAGAGAGACGGGCGATCGCTCGAACAGGTGGCGCGCATAGCGCTCGCTGCGCTGCAGCTCCATGGTGGCGCGGGTTCGTTCGGTGACGTCCTCCAGCGAAACCAGAACGCGGTCCCAGCATTCTTCGTGACCGGGCAGCACCCGGGCGCGGATCTGCACGTCCAGGCGACGGCCGTCCAGCGTGTAGTTCACGGTCTGGTTGGCAAACGCCAGCTGACCTTCCCACAGGGCGGCGAGTTCGGGCACCACCTGCGCGAGCATGTCCTGGGCGAAGACCTGGTCCAGGTTCGCCAGCAACTGCTCTTGCGAGGCCGCCGCAAACAGCTCCAGCGTGCGCTGGTTCACCTTGAGCACGCGCAGGCAGGCGGTGCACTCGGCCACGCGTCGCGGGTCTTCGCGCAGGTGGGCGCGCAGGTCGCTCACGCCCTGTTCGCGCCAGTGTCCGAACAGCTCGCGCAGGGCGCTGTAGTCTTCCAGCCACAGGGAGACCGGTGCGAGCTCGAACATGTGCTCGTAGTCGGCGAGGACGGCGTTGTCGGCTTGCATGGTTTTCCAGGCTATGGGGGTTGGGGGCTGTTCGCGGTGGCCAGCGGCCGGGCAGGCGCCGATCCTAACCCGGGCCATGGGGCGGGCCCGCTGCGCGCATGCCGATAATAGAGCTGCGCCAGGCGCGGGCTTGGCCCTAGCCGGCCTGCCCACCCTGCACACCAAGTGAGTTCATCCGACACCCGATCGCTGTCCGCGCCCCAGAAGGCCCTGCTGAAGCTGGGCCTGGCGCGCGACATCGACCTGGCCCTGCACCTGCCGCTGCGCTACGAGGACGAGACGCGCATCCGGCGCCTGGCCGACGCGCGCGAGGGCGAGACGGTGCAGATCGAGGCCCAGGTGACGGCCAGCGAGATCCGGCCCGGGCCGCGCCGCCAGCTGCTGGTGACCGTGGACGACGGCTCCGAGACCTGCCTGCTGCGCTTCTTCAGCTTCTACCCCTCGCAGCAGAAGGCGCTGGCCGTGGGTACGCGCATACGCGCGCGCGGCGAGCTGCGCGGTGGCTTCCTGGGGCTGACCATGATGCACCCCAGCTTCAAGGCGGCTGGCGGCGAGCTGCCGACGGCGCTCACGCCGGTCTATTCGACGGTGGCCGGCCTGCCCCAGGCCTACCTGCGGCGCGCCGTGGCGGGCGGGCTGGCGCGCGCCGACCTGTCGGACACGCTGCCGCCTGGCGCTGCGCCGCCGGGCGGCCGGCCGCTGTGGGGCCTGCGCGAGGCGCTGTCCTTCCTGCACCACCCGGCGCCGGACGTCGCGCTGGCCCAGCTCGAGGACCACAGCCACCCGGCCTGGCAGCGCCTGAAGGCCGAGGAGCTGCTGGCGCAGCAGCTGTCGCAGCTGATGGCCAAGCGCGAGCGCGATGCGCTGCGTGCGCCGCGGCTGGCTGCGCGGCCCGGTGGCCTGCACGAGCGGCTGCTGGCGGCCCTGCCGTTCCAGCTCACGGCGGCGCAGCGCCGCGTCGGCGAGGAGATCGCGCGCGACCTGGCGCGGCCCGTGCCCATGCACCGCCTGCTGCAGGGCGACGTGGGCTCGGGCAAGACCGTAGTGGCGGCGCTGGCGGCGGCGATCGCGATCGACGGCGGCTGGCAGTGCGCGCTGATGGCGCCCACCGAGATCCTGGCCGAGCAGCATTTCAGCAAGCTGGTCGGCTGGCTGGAGCCGCTGGGCGTGCGGGTGGCCTGGCTGACCGGCAGCCAGAAGAAGAAGGCGCGCGGCGAGATGCTGGCGCTGATCGCCTCGGGCGAGGCGGCCCTGGTGGTCGGCACGCATGCGGTGATCCAGGACCAGGTGCGCTTTCGGAACCTGGCCCTGGCCCTGATCGACGAGCAGCACCGCTTCGGCGTCGCGCAGCGCCTGGCGATTCGGGCTAAAGCCCGACCGCCCTTGGCGGATGCTGACGACACCCCCTCCCTGGCCCTCCCCCGCCAAGCGGGGGAGGGAAGGGGTCAACCCATCGGCGAGCCGATGGGGAGTCTCCCCTTCGAACCCCACATGCTGATGATGAGCGCCACGCCCATCCCGCGCACCCTGGCCATGAGCTACTACGCCGACCTGGACGTGTCCACGCTGGACGAGCTGCCGCCGGGGCGCACGCCCATCGTCACCAAGCTGGTCTCGGACCAGCGGCGCGACGAGCTCGTGGAGCGCATCCGCGCCCAGCTGGCCCAGGGGCGGCAGGTGTACTGGGTCTGCCCGCTGATCGAGGAGAGCGAAGTTCTGGACCTGACCAACGCCACGGCCACGCACGAGGCTCTTAACGAAGCGCTCAATAGCCCCCACGCTCCACCGCTGCGCGGGTTGCTGCCCCCCGAGGGGGCTGGCCCCGCCTTGGGGCGGCCCGGCGGCGGTGCCGGCGTCATGGTCGGCCTGCTGCATTCGCGCATGCCGCCCGCCGAGAAGAAGGCCGTGATGTCGCTGTTCAGCAGCGGGCAGATGGGCGTGCTGGTCAGCACCACGGTGATCGAGGTCGGCGTCGACGTGCCCAACGCCTCGCTGATGGTGATCGAGCACGCCGAGCGCTTCGGCCTGTCGCAGCTGCACCAGCTGCGCGGGCGCGTCGGCCGCGGCGCGGCGGCCTCGGCCTGCGTGCTGCTCTACAGCGCGCCCGAGGGCGGGCGGCTGGGCGAGACAGCGCGCGAGCGCCTCAGGGCCATGGCCGAGACGGCCGACGGCTTCGAGATCGCGCGCCGCGACCTCGAGATCCGCGGCCCCGGCGAGTTCCTGGGCGCGCGCCAGTCCGGCGCCCCGCTGCTGCGCTTTGCCGACCTGCAGGCCGACACCGCGCTGCTGGAATGGGCGCGCGAGCTGGCCCCCTTCATGCTCGATCGCCATCGCGAACTGGCCGAGCGGCACATTTCGCGCTGGTTGGGTGGAAAATCCGAGTATCTGAAAGCCTGACCCCTATGACTCTCACCGAGCTGAAGTACATCGTCGCCGTTGCCAGGGAGAAGCATTTCGGCAAGGCGGCAGAGGCCTGCTATGTCTCGCAGCCCACGCTGTCGGTGGCGATACGCAAGCTCGAGGACGAGCTCGAGGTCAAGCTGTTCGAGCGCGCCGCCTCCGAGGTCTCGGTCACGCCGCTGGGCGAGGAGATCGTGCGCCAGGCGCAGAGCGTGCTGGAGCAGGCGGCGGCGATCAAGGAGATCGCCAAGCGCGGCAAGGACCCGCTGGCCGGGCCGCTGCGCCTGGGCGTGATCTACACCATCGGCCCCTACCTGCTGCCCGACCTGGTGCGCCAGGCGATCGCGCACACGCCGCAAATGCCGCTGATGCTGCAGGAGAACTTCACGGCCCGGCTGCTGGAGATGCTGCGCACCGGCGAGATCGACTGCGCCATCATGGCCGAGCCCTTTCCCGACACCGGCCTGGCCACGGCGCAGCTCTACGACGAGCCCTTCATGGCCGCCGTGCCCAGCCACCATGCGCTGGCGGCGCAGACCTCGGTGACGGCCGAGCAGCTCAAGAGCGAGACCATGCTGCTGCTGGGCACGGGCCACTGCTTTCGCGACCATGTGCTCGAGGTCTGCCCCGAGTTCGCGCATTTCTCGTCCAACGCCGAGGGCATACGCAAGAGCTTCGAGGGCTCGTCGCTGGAGACCATCAAGCACATGGTGGCCGCCGGCATGGGCGTGACCCTGGTGCCGCGCCTGTCCGTGCCCAAGGAGGCGCTGGACCCCAAGCCGCGGCGCAAGAAGGACGAGGACCCCTTCGTCAAGTACCTGACCATCACCGACGAGCAGGGCGGACCGCCGCCCAGCCGCCGCGTGGTGCTGGCCTGGCGGCGCAGCTTCACCCGCTACGAGGCGATCGCCGCCCTGCGCAACGCGATCTACGCCTGCGCGCTGCCGGGCGTGAAGCGCCTGTCCTGAACGTTTGAAACCGAGGAGCCTGTCCATGTCCGAACTGGCGCAAGCCGGCATCCTGCGCCCCATCCCGGCGCTGGGGCGCTACCTGATGTTTTCCGTGGCCCAGCCCGCGGCGCTGCCCGAGGCCCTGCGCCGCCTGGCCGAGGTGGCCCAAGTCGCCTCGGGCGCCGTGGTGGTCGGCCTGGGCCCGCAGCTGACGGCCGCGCTCGACCGCGCCTTGCCGGGCCTGCACGAATTCCCCGCGCTATCGGCGCCCGGCATCGCGGTGCCGAGCACGCCCGTGGCCCTGCTGTGCTGGCTGCGCGGCGAGGGCGGCGACGCCGGCGACCTGGTGCTGTTCACGCGCCGACTGGAAAAGGCGCTGGCGCCGGCGCTGCGCCTGGACCAGGCGCTGGACGCCTTCCGCCATGGCCTGGGCGAGAGCGGCCATGGCCGCGACCTCACGGGCTACGAGGACGGCACCGAGAATCCCGAGGGTGAGGCCGCGGCGGCGGCGGCCCTGGTGCAGGGCCAGGGCGCGGGGCAGGACGGGGCCAGCTTCATGGCCCTGCAGCAATGGCAGCACGACTTCGACGCCTTCGAGGCGCTGTCCGCCGGCGCCCAGGACCATGTGATAGGCCGGCGGCGCAGCGACAACGAGGAGCTCGGCGAAGCGCACGCGTCCGCCCATGTCAAGCGCACGGCCCAGGAGAGCTTCGAGCCCGAGGCCTTCGTGCTGCGCCGCTCCATGCCCTGGGCCGCCGGTGCCCAGGCCGGCCTGGTGTTCGTCGCCTTCGGCCGCAGCTTCGACGCCTTCGAGGCGCAGCTGCGCCGCATGCTGGGCCTGGACGACGGCATCGCCGACGCGCTGTTCCGCATCTCCAGGCCCCTGTCGGGGGCCTATTTCTGGTGTCCGCCGGTGCGGGGCGGCCGCCTGGACCTCAGCGCCCTCGGTCTGTGATGCTGATGCGCGAGCGACTCAATCTCTACCTCGACCTGATCCGCTGGAACCGGCCGGCCGGCTGGTTGCTGCTGCTGTGGCCCACCCTGGGCGGCCTGTGGGTGGCGGCGGGCGGCTTTCCGGGCTGGCACCTGCTGGCCGTGTTCACGCTGGGGACCATCCTGATGCGCAGCGCCGGCTGCTGCGTCAACGACGTGGCCGACCGCGACTTCGACCGCCATGTCAAGCGCACGGCCCAGCGCCCCGTGACCAGCGGCCGGATCGGCGTCAAGGAGGCCCTGGCCGTGGGCGCGGTGCTGGCGCTGCTGGCCTTCGGCCTGGTGCTGACCACCAATGCCGCCACCATCGCCTGGTCCTTCGCCGGCCTGGTGCTGGCCCTGGTCTACCCGTTCGCCAAGCGCTATGTGTCCATGCCGCAGGCCGTGCTGGGCTTGGCCTTCAGCTTCGGCATCCCCATGGCCTTCGCGGCCACGACCGGCCAGACGCCCTGGCTGGCCTGGCTGCTGCTGCTGGGCAACCTGTTCTGGGTGCTGGCCTACGACACCGAGTACGCCATGGTGGACCGCGACGACGACCTCAGGATAGGCATGAAGACCTCGGCCATCACCCTGGGTCGCTACGACGTGGTGGGGGTGATGCTGAGCTACGGCCTGTTCCTGGCGATCTGGGCCCTGGCCCTGGCCGGCCGCTTGCCCGGCCCGGTCTTCTACGCCGGCATCGCCGCGGCCCTGGCCCTGGCCGCCTGGCACTACACCCTGATCCGGGACCGCACGCGCGAGGGCTGCTTCAAGGCCTTCCGGCTCAACCACTGGGTGGGTTTTGCCGTGTTCGCCGGCATCGTGTTGGCCTACGCGCTGGGCTGAGCGCTCTTCACGCGGAACCGAACTCGTCGCCGAGCTCCTTGGCGCGCTGGCGCGCCGCGTGCATCGCCTTGATGAACAGGGCGTTGACGCCGTCGTGCTGCATGGCGCTGATGGCGGCGTAGGTGGTGCCGCCCTTGGAGGTCACGCGCTGGCGCAGGACTTCGGGCGGTTCGTCGGAGGCGCGCGCCAGTTCCGAGGCGCCGACGAAGGTGCCAACGGCCAGGCGATGCGCCTGCTCGCGCGTGAGGCCCATCTCCAGACCGGCCTCGGTCATGGCTTCCAGGAAGAAGAACACATAGGCCGGGCCCGAGCCCGACAGGGCCGTGACCGCGTCCAGCTGCGCTTCTTCCTGGACCCACAGGAACTCGCCGGTGGTGCTGATCACGCGCTCGACCAGGGCGCGGTCGTGGGCCGTCACGGCCGGCCGCGCGTAGAGCGCCGTCATGCCCTTGCCGACCAGGGCCGGCGTGTTGGGCATGGAGCGCACGATGCGCTCGCTGCCCAGCCAGGCGGCGATGCTGTCCGAGCGTATGCCGGCGGCCACGCTCAGGTGCAGGGCGGCGCCGGTGTGCTCGCGCGCGGCCTGAGCGGCCTCCTTGAAGGTCTGCGGCTTCACGGCCCAGACCACCAGCGCGGCGCGCGCCAGCGCCGGGCCGGCCTCGGGCAGGGCGGCGATGCCGAACTGCGACTGCAGGCGCTCGCGCGCTTCGGCCCAGGGCTCGACGACCTCGATCTGCTCGGCGCGCATGCCCTGGCGCAGCAGGCCGCCGATGATGGCGCTGGCCATGTTGCCGCCGCCGATGAAGGCGATGGGGGATACGGGGAAGGGGGCTGTGCTCATGCTCATCGTGGTCGCTCCAGGAATTCAGAGGCCGCGAACGGATGGGCGGCCGCATCCCGCATTGTCGCCGCTGGCCAGGGCCTATGAAAGGGTCGCCTGGCGCACCGCATGCTCCCATTGCGCCATGAGCTCCTGCGCGCGCGCCGCGTCCAGCGTGGGCAGGAAGCGGCGTTCGGCGCGCCACAGCGCGGACAGCTCGTCGGTGCCGCGCCAGACGCCGCAGGCCAGCCCCGCGAGGTAGGCCGCGCCCAGGGCCGTGGTCTCGACCACGGCCGGGCGGACCACGGGAATGCCGAGCAGGTCGGCCTGGAACTGCATCAGCAGGTCGTTGACGCAGGCGCCGCCGTCCACGCGCAGCTCGCTGACCGGTGCGGCGCCGGCCGCCACCGCGTCGCGGCTCATGGCCTGCAGCAGGGCGGCGCTCTGGTAGGCGATGCTCTCCAGCGCCGCGCGCGCGATGTGGGCCACCGTGGTGCCGCGCGTGAGGCCGGTGATGGTGCCGCGCGCCTCGGGCTTCCAGTAGGGGGCGCCCAGGCCGGTGAAGGCCGGCACCATCATCACGCCGCCCGAATCGGGCACGCTCTGTGCGAGGGCCTGCACCTCGCTGCTGGCCTGGATGGCGTGCAGGCCGTCGCGCAGCCACTGCACCACGGCGCCGCCGACGAAGACGCTGCCCTCGATCGCGTACTCGGGCTGCGGCCCCGGCTGGGCGGCGCTGGTGGTCAGCAGGCCGTTGCGCGAGGTCTGGAAGCGGCTGCCCGTGTGCATCAGCATGAAGCAGCCCGTGCCGTAGGTGTTCTTGGCCATGCCCTCGCTGAAGCAGGCCTGGCCGAACAGCGCGCTCTGCTGGTCGCCGGCCACGCCGCCTATGGGGATGGCGTGGCCCAGCAGGCTGGCGTCCAGCTCGCCGAAGGCCGCGCTCGAGGGCAGCACGCGCGGCATCAGCGCGGCCGGAATGTCCAGCAGGCGCAGCAGCTCCTGGTCCCACTGGTTGCTGTGCACGTTGAACAGCATGGTGCGCGAGGCGTTGCTGACGTCGGTGGCGTGCACCCGGCCCCGCGTCAGCTGCCAGACCAGCCAGCTGTCCACCGTGCCGAAGGCCAGTTCGCCGCGCTCGGCCTGGGCGCGCGCGCCCGGCACATGGTCGAGCAGCCACCTGAGCTTGGTGCCCGAGAAATAGGCGTCGATCAGCAGGCCGGTCCTGGACTGGACCAGGTCGGCCAGGCCCTGCTCGCGCAAGCGGGCGCAGGTCGGCTCGGCCCGGCGGTCCTGCCACACGATGGCGTGGTGCAGGGGCTGGCCGCTGGCGCGGTTCCACAGCAGCGTGGTCTCGCGCTGGTTGGTGATGCCGACCGCGCGGATCGCGTGGGCTTGGAGCCCGGCCTTGGCCAGGGCCTCGCGCGCCGTGGCGAGCTGGGTGCGCCAGATCGCCTGCGGGTCATGCTCGACCCAGCCGGGCTGGGGGTAGATCTGCGGCAGCTCCTGCTGGGCCTGCGCGACCAGGCGGCCGCCGGCGTCGAACACGATGCTGCGGGAGCTGGAGGTGCCTTGGTCGAGCGCGAGCAGGTAGGTCATGGGAAGCGGCGATGAAGGATGGACGGGGGCGGTCGGGGCTCAGGCGGCGATCTCGCAGCGCACCTGGGCCTCGGCCAGCAGGGCCGGAAACGGCGGCGGCGGCTCGGCGTCGGTGAACAGGCGGTCGATCTGTTCCAGCGTGGCCAGGCGCACCAGGGCCGGGCGGTTGAACTTGCTGACATCGGCGGCCAGCCAGACCTCGCGCGCCTGCTCGATGATGGCCTGCGCCACCTTGACCTCGCGCAGGTCGTAGTCGCGCAGCGAGCCGTCGGACTCTATGCTGGAGACGCCGATCAGCGCGATGTCGACCTTGAACTGGCGTATGAAGTCCACCGCGGCCTCGCCGACGATGCCGCGGTCGCGCGTGCGCACCAGGCCGCCGGCCACGATGACCTCGCAGTCCGGGTTGGCACTGAGGATGGCGGCCACGTTCAGGTGGTTGGTGATCACGCGCAGGCCGCGGTGGCGCAGCAGGGCCCGGGCGATGGCCTCGGTCGTGGTGCCGATGTTGAGGATCAGCGAGCAGTCGTTGGGCACCTGGGCGGCGACGGCGCGCGCGATGCGCGCCTTGCCGTCGGCATGCAGGCTTTCGCGCTGCTGGTGCGCGATGTTCTCTATCGTGGAGCTGGGCACGCGCACCCCGCCGTGAAAGCGCGCCAGCAAGCCGGCCTCGGCCAGGCGCTGCACGTCGCGGCGCACGGTCTGCAGCGTCACGCCGAGCATCTCGGCCAGCTGTTCGACGCTCATGGCGCCATGGCTGCGTACGGCTTCGACCAGCCGAATCTGGCGGGGATTGGGGTTCACTGCGGGACTGGGATGAGGCGGTTGGGGCTGGAGCAGACTCTAAAACGAAACAAAAGGAATTTTATTAGGGAAAACGATTGCAATAAAAGATCAAAATCGAACAAAATAGAAAAATAAGGCGCCGACCTTGGCTGGCCGATGGCGGTTGGCGCGAGCGCCTGGCCCAGCTGCTTCCATGACCGACCAACCGACCCCCCTGCCGACCCCGCGCGATGTCCTGATGGCGCGCCTGGCCGAGCCCTGCCTGTACGACCTGGCCATCATCGGCGGCGGCGCCACCGGCCTGGGCGTGGCGCTCGACGCGGCCCTGCGCGGCCTGCGCGTGGTGCTGCTGGAGTCGCACGATTTCGCCAAGGGCACCTCCTCGCGCGCCACCAAGCTGGTGCACGGCGGCGTGCGCTACCTCGCGCAGGGCGACATCGGCCTGGTGCGTGAGGCGCTGCACGAGCGCGCGACCCTGCTGCGCAATGCGCCGCACCTGGCGCAGCCGCTGCCCTTCGTGATGCCGTCCTACCGCTGCTGGGAGGCGCCGTTCTATGGCCTGGGCCTCAAGGCCTACGACGCGCTGGCTGGCCGCGACGGACTGGGGAAGACCGAGTTCCTCGGTCGCAACCGGACGCTGCAATGCCTGCCCGGGCTGCAGGCCGACGGCTTGCGCGGCGGCGTCAAGTACTGGGATGGTCAATTCGACGATGCCCGCCTGGCCCTGGTGCTGGCGCGCACCGCTGCGGCCCAGGGCGCGCTGCTGCTGAACTACTGCGCCGCCACCGGCCTGGTGCACGAGGCCGGCCGGGTCGCGGGCCTGGTCTGCGAGGACCGGGAGACCGGGCGAACCTACACCGTGCGCGCGCGCTGCGTGGTCAACGCGGCAGGGGTCTGGGTGGACGAGGTCCGGCAGATGGACGGCCGGGCCACCGGGCGCCCGGCCCGGCCCATGGTGGCGCCGAGCCAGGGCGTGCACCTGGTGGTGGACCGCGAGTTCCTGTCGACCGACCATGCCCTGCTGGTGCCCAAGACCGCCGACGGCCGCGTGCTGTTCGCCGTGCCCTGGCTGGGCAAGCTCATCCTGGGCACGACCGACACCCCGCGCCACGACCTGGCGCGCGAACCCGAGCCGTTCCGCGACGAGGTCGAGTTCATCCTGCGCGAATCGGCGCGCTACCTGCGCCGCGCGCCGACACGTGCCGACGTGCGCAGCTGCTGGGTCGGGCTGCGTCCGCTGGTCAAGCCGCAGGAAGAGGAGGCGGGCGGCACCAAGGGCCTGAGCCGCGAGCACACCGTGCTGGTCAGCGCCAGCGGCCTGGTCACGGTGACCGGCGGGAAGTGGACCACCTACCGCGCCATGGCCGAGGACGTGCTGGCCAAATGCGGGGAGGCGCGCCTGCTCGAAATGCCGGAATCGAAAGTGACTGCCAACTTTCCGCTGCTCGGCGCCGATCCTGCGCCGGCCGGGCGGCCGCGCATCAGCGATCCGCCGGGCCTGCACGCCTACGGCAGCGAGGCGCCGGCGGTGCAGGCCCTGCCGGGCGCGGATCGCGAACTGGGCGGCGGCCTGAGCGAAGCCATGGTGCGTTTTGCGGCGCGCCACGAGTACGCGCGCACCGTGGAGGACATGCTGGCGCGGCGCAGCCGCCTGCTGTTCCTGGACGCGGCCCTGGCCGCCAGGCTGGCGCCGGCCGTGGCGGAAATCCTGCGGGAAGAGACCGGCCAGGACCCGCAGGCCGAGGCCTTTCTGGCCTTGGCGTCGCGTTATCAGCATTTACCCGAGTGAAGGCGCTTGACAGCTTGCCGAAGCGCTGCCACAATAGCAGGCTTCGCTTTAACTAGCGGAAATTTCTGCCCAGCAAAAGCGCCGCGAGTGGTTCGTGGCGTGGACGACGGGCCCAAGACTGATCCGGGTGACTTGCCGTCTTTACCTTGAGTGGGGCGGCGGGAATCTCGGATGCAAGTTGGGAATATTGAAATGATCCAGACTGAATCTCGGTTAGACGTTGCCGACAACACCGGCGCCAAGTCCGTGCTGTGCATCAAGGTGCTCGGCGGGTCCAAGCGCCGCTACGCCAGTGTCGGCGACATCATCAAAGTGAGCATCAAGGAAGCTGCTCCGCGCGGCCGCGTCAAAAAAGGCGAGGTCTACAGCGCGGTGGTGGTGCGTACCGCCAAGGGCATTCGCCGCGGCGATGGCTCGCTGGTCAAATTCGATGGCAACGCTGCCGTGTTGCTGAACAACAAACTGGAGCCCATCGGCACCCGCATCTTCGGCCCGGTCACGCGTGAACTGCGTACCGAGAAGTTCATGAAGATCGTGTCCCTGGCTCCCGAAGTTCTGTAAGGACGCGCCATGAACAAGATTCGCAAAGGCGACGAAATCATCGTGCTCGCGGGGCGCGACAAGGGCAAGCGCGGCAAGGTCTCGCTGCGCACCGACGATTCGCATCTCGTGATCGAGGGCGTCAACCTCGTCAAGAAGCACGCCAAGCCGAACCCCATGAAGGGTACGACCGGCGGCATCGTGGAGAAGGCCATGCCGATCCACCAGTCCAACGTGGCGATCTTCAACGCCGCCACGGGCAAGGCGGACCGCGTGGGCATCAAGCTGCTGGCCGACGGCAAGCGCGTGCGTGTCTACAAGTCCAGCGGCGAAGAAATCAAGGTGGCATGACCATGGCACGACTGCAACAACACTATCGCGAAAAGGTCGCTCCCGAGCTGATGGCCAAGTTTGGCTACAAGTCTCCGATGGAAGTGCCGCGCATCACCAAGATCACGCTGAACATGGGCGTGAGCGAGGCCGTGGCCGACAAGAAGGTCATGGACCATGCCGTCGGCGACCTGACCAAGATCGCCGGCCAGAAGCCGGTGGTGACCAAGGCCAAGAAGGCCATCGCGGGCTTCAAGATCCGCGAAGGCCAGGCCATCGGCTGCATGGTGACCCTGCGTGGCGTGCAGATGTACGAATTCCTGGACCGTTTCGTCACCGTGGCCCTGCCGCGCGTGCGTGACTTCCGCGGCATCTCCGGCCGTGCCTTCGACGGCCGCGGCAACTACAACGTGGGTGTCAAGGAACAGATCATCTTCCCCGAGATCGAGTACGACAAGGTCGATGCCCTGCGCGGTCTCAACATCAGCATCACCACGACGGCCAAGACCGACGACGAGTGCAAGGCACTGCTCGCCGGCTTCCGTTTCCCGTTCAAGAACTGAGGTGACTTGTGGCTAAAGTAGCTTTGATCGAGCGCGAGCTCAAGCGAGAAAAACTGGCTGCCAAGTACGCCAAGAAGTACGCGGAACTGAAGGCCGTCGCCAACGACGCCAAGCGTAGCGACGAAGAGCGCGCTGCCGCCCGCCTGGGCCTGCAGAAGCTGCCGCGCAACGCCAACCCCACGCGCCAGCGCAACCGTTGCGAGATCACCGGTCGCCCGCGCGGCACCTTCCGCCAATTCGGCCTGGGCCGCGCCAAGATCCGCGAATTGGCCTTCGAGGGCAACATCCCCGGCATCACCAAGGCCAGCTGGTAAGTCGGCAGGAGAGATACAACATGAGCATGAGTGATCCCATCGCCGATCTGCTGACCCGCATCCGCAACGCGCAAATGGTGGCCAAGTCCACCGTGTCCGTGCCTTCTTCCAAGGTGAAGGTGGCCATTGCGCAGGTGCTCAAGGATGAGGGCTACATCGACGGCTTCCAGGTCAAGACCGAAGCCGGCAAGTCCGAGCTTGAAATCGCCCTGAAGTACTACGCCGGTCGCCCGGTGATCGAGCGCATCGAGCGCGTGAGCCGCCCCGGCCTGCGCGTGTACAAGGGCCGCGATGCCATCCCCCAGGTCCAGAACGGCCTGGGCGTGGCCATCGTCACCACCCCCAAGGGCGTGATGACGGATCGCAAGGCGCGCGCCACCGGTGTCGGCGGCGAAGTGCTTTGCTATGTGGCTTAACGTGGCATTGAGGAGAAACTGAAATGTCCCGCGTAGGAAAAATGCCTGTGACCGTCCCCGCTGGCGTGGACGTGTCGATCAAGGACGACCAGATCAGCGTCAAGGGCGCCGGCGGCCAGCTGTCGCTGCCCCAGCACGCTCTGGTCAAGGTGAGCAACGAGGGCGGCAAGCTGAGCTTCGCCCCCGCCAACGAGTCGCGCGAAGCCAATGCCATGAGCGGCACGCTGCGCCAGCTCGTGAACAACATGGTCATCGGCGTGAGCAAGGGCTTCGAGAAGAAGCTGAGCCTGGTCGGCGTGGGCTACAAGGCCCAGGCCCAGGGCGCCAAGCTGAACCTGTCGGTGGGCTTCTCCCACCCGGTGAACAAGGACATGCCGGCTGGCATCACGGTGGCAACGCCGGTCCCCACGGAAATCGTGATCAAGGGTGCCGACCGCCAGCGCGTGGGCCAGGTGGCCGCCGAGATCCGTGCGATTCGTCCCCCGGAGCCCTACAAGGGCAAGGGCATCCGCTATGCGGATGAGAAGATCACGATCAAAGAGACCAAGAAGAAGTAAGGAGCCGCAGCATGTTGACCAAAAAAGAGCAGCGTCTTCGTCGTGCCCGCCAGACCCGCATCCGCATTGCCACGCAAGGCGTTGCCCGTCTGACGGTGAACCGCACCAACCTGCACATCTACGCCAGCGTGATCTCCGGCGACGGCAGCAAGGTGCTGGCCAGCGCCTCCACCGCCGAAGCCGATGTGCGCAAGTCGCTCGGCGCCACCGGCAAGGGTGGCAATGCCGCCGCCGCGCAGCTGATCGGCAAGCGCATTGCCGAGAAGGCCAAGGCGGCCGGTGTCGAGAAGGTGGCGTTCGATCGTGCCGGCTTCGCCTACCACGGCCGAGTGAAGGCCCTGGCTGACGCCGCACGTGAAGCGGGCTTGCAGTTCTAAGCGGATCGGAAATTCAAATGGCTAAGTTTCAGGCAAAAACGCAAGGTGACGGTCCCGAAGACGGTCTGCGTGAAAAGATGATCGCGGTCAACCGCGTCACCAAGGTGGTCAAGGGTGGCCGCATTCTTGGTTTCGCTGCGTTGACCGTGGTGGGCGATGGCGACGGCCGCGTCGGCATGGGCAAGGGCAAGTCCAAGGAAGTGCCGGCTGCCGTGCAGAAGGCCATGGAAGAGGCCCGCCGCAACATGACCAAGGTGTCGCTCAGGAACGGCACGATCCACCACAACGTGGTGGGTCACCACGGTGCGGCCCGCGTCATGATGGCGCCGGCTCCCAAGGGTACCGGCATCATCGCCGGCGGCCCGATGCGCGCAGTCTTCGAAGTCATGGGCATCACCGACATCGTGGCCAAGAGCCACGGTTCGTCCAATCCCTACAACATGGTTCGCGCCACGTTCGACGCCCTGGCCAATTCCACCACCCCGGCGGAAGTGGCGGCCAAGCGCGGCAAGACCGTCGAAGAACTCTTCGCTTGATCGGGAGTTTGAATATGACTACGCAACAAACCGTCAAGATCCAGCTGGTTCGCAGCCCGATCGGCTGCAAGGAATCGCACCGTGCCACCGTGCGCGGCCTGGGCCTGCGCAAGCTGAACAGCGTGAGCGAGCTGCAGGACACCCCTGCGGTGCGCGGCATGATCAACAAGATCAGCTACCTGGTCAAAGTTCTCTAAAGAGGCCGTTGATGGAACTCAATAGCATCCAACCCGCGGCGGGCGCCAAGCACGCCAAGCGCCGCGTCGGTCGCGGCATCGGCTCCGGCCTGGGCAAGACCGCAGGTCGTGGCCACAAGGGCCAGAAATCGCGTTCGGGCGGCTACCACAAGGTCGGCTTCGAAGGCGGCCAGATGCCCATGCAGCGTCGTCTGCCCAAGCGCGGCTTCAAGTCGCACCTGCTGAAGTTCAACGCCGAAGTCACGCTGACGGCGCTGGAGCAGCTCGGTGCGTCCGAAGTCGACCTGCTGGCCCTGAAGCAGGCCGGCCTGGTCAGCGAGATCGCGAAAGTGGTCAAGGTCATCAAGTCCGGCACCCTCAGCAAGGCCGTCAAGCTCACGGGCATCGGCGCGACCGCCGGCGCCAAGGCGGCCATCGAAGCTGCTGGCGGTTCGCTGGCCTGACATCGGTGAAAGAAGATCGCAGTGGCAACTAGCGCGGCTCAAATCGCAAAAACGGGCAAGTTCGGCGACCTGCGTCGCCGGCTGGTCTTTTTGTTGCTCGCGCTGGTGGTGTACCGCATCGGCGCCCACATCCCCGTGCCGGGCATAGACCCGGGCCAGCTGCAGCAGCTCTTCAAGGGCCAGCAGGGCGGCATCCTGAGCCTGTTCAACATGTTCTCGGGTGGCGCGCTGTCGCGGTTCACGGTGTTTGCCCTGGGCATCATGCCCTACATCTCGGCCTCCATCATCATGCAGCTGCTCACCTACGTCCTTCCGGCGTTCGAGCAGCTGAAGAAGGAGGGCGAGGCGGGGCGGCGCAAGATCACCCAGTACACGCGCTACGGCACGCTGGGTCTGGCCGTGTTCCAGTCGCTGGGCATCGCCCTGGCGCTGGAGGCCTCCGCCGGCCTGGTGCTGAGCCCCGGCTTCGGCTTCCGCATGACGGCCGTGGTCAGCTTGACCGCCGGCACCATGTTCCTGATGTGGCTGGGCGAGCAGATCACCGAGCGCGGCCTGGGCAACGGCATCTCGATCCTGATCTTCGCAGGTATCGCGGCCGGTCTGCCCAACGCCCTGGGCGGCCTGTTCGAGCTGGTGCGCACCGGTGCCATGAGCATCCTGGCCGCGCTGTTCATCGTGACCCTGGTGGTCCTGGTGACCTACTTCGTGGTGTTCGTCGAGCGTGGCCAGCGCAAGATCCTGGTCAACTACGCGCGCCGCCAGGTCGGTAACAAGGTCTACGGCGGCCAGTCCTCGCACCTGCCGCTGAAGCTGAACATGGCCGGCGTGATCCCGCCGATCTTCGCCTCGTCGATCATCCTGCTGCCGGCGACGGTGGTGAGCTGGTTCAGCTCGGGCGAGTCCATGCTGTGGCTCAAGGACATCGCGGGCGCGCTGACCCCCGGCCAGCCGATCTACGTGATGCTGTACGCCGCGGCCATCGTGTTCTTCTGCTTCTTCTACACGGCCCTGGTGTTCAACAGCCGTGAGACAGCGGACAACCTGAAGAAGAGCGGCGCCTTCATCCCGGGCATCCGTCCGGGCGACCAGACGGCGCGCTACATCGACAAGATCCTGGTGCGCCTGACGCTCGCCGGCGCGGTCTACATCACCTTCGTGTGCCTGCTGCCCGAGTTCCTGATCCTCAAGTACAACGTGCCGTTCTACTTCGGCGGCACGTCCTTGCTGATCATCGTGGTCGTGACCATGGACTTCATGGCGCAAGTGCAGAACTATCTGATGTCCCAACAATACGAGTCGCTGCTGAAAAAGGCGAATTTCAAGACTACGCTGGGTGGTTGATCGGATCGGGAATGTCCAAGGACGACGTCATTCAGATGCAGGGCGAGGTGGTTGAAAACCTGCCCAACGCCACCTTCCGAGTGAAGCTGGAAAATGGTCATATTGTGTTGGGACACATCTCGGGGAAGATGCGGATGCACTACATCCGCATCCTGCCCGGGGACAAGGTCACGGTTGAGTTAACGCCTTACGACCTGACGCGGGCACGCATCGTGTTCCGCGCCAAGTAAACAGGCCACGAGTTTTAGGAGAAAGAAATGAGAGTTTCGGCTTCGGTCAAGAAAATTTGCCGCAACTGCAAGATCATCCGCCGCAAGGGCGTTGTCCGCGTGATCTGCACGGATCCGCGTCACAAGCAGCGTCAAGGCTGATCGCAAGAGTTTTAGAGGACGAACATGGCACGTATCGCTGGCATCAACATTCCGCCGCATCAGCATGCTGAGATTGGTCTGACGGCCATTTTCGGCATTGGTCGCACCCGCGCCCGCAAAATTTGCGAGGCCTGCGGCATTGCGTACTCCAAGAAGGTCAAGGACCTGACCGACGGTGATCTGGAAAAAATCCGCGACCAGATCGCACAGTTCACCATCGAAGGTGACCTGCGCCGTGAAACCACGATGAACATCAAGCGCTTGATGGACATCGGCTGCTACCGCGGCTTCCGCCATCGCCGCGGCCTGCCGATGCGCGGCCAGCGCACGCGTACCAACGCACGTACCCGCAAGGGCCCGCGCAAGGCCGCTCAGGCTTTGAAGAAATAATTGGGATTGAGAGTTCAACATGGCAAAAGCTCCCGCCAGTAACGCCGCGCAGCGCGTGCGCAAGAAGGTCCGCAAGAACGTGTCGGACGGCATTGCCCACGTGCACGCCTCGTTCAACAACACCATCATCACGATCACCGACCGCCAGGGCAACGCCCTGTCCTGGGCTTCCTCCGGTGGCCAGGGCTTCAAGGGCTCGCGCAAGTCCACCCCCTTCGCCGCGCAGGTCGCGTCGGAAGTGGCCGGCCGTGCTGCCGTGGAGCAGGGCATCAAGAACCTGGACGTCGAGATCAAGGGCCCCGGCCCCGGCCGCGAGTCCTCGGTTCGTGCCCTGGCTGCCCTCGGCATCCGCATCACCTCGATCTCCGACGTGACGCCCGTGCCGCACAACGGTTGCCGTCCGCAGAAGCGTCGCCGCATCTAATCTCACTCACCAAGCCCACCGCCATCAGCCAAGGCTGGTGGCTCCCGCGATCAGTTCGCGGCAGATGACTAAAAGGAAGCTCAAGTGGCACGTTACCTCGGCCCCAAGGCCAAACTTTCCCGCCGTGAAGGCACGGACCTGTTCCTGAAGAGCGCCCGCCGCTCGATCAGCGACAAGGCCAAGTTCGACTCCAAGCCCGGCCAACACGGCCGCACCTCGGGCCAGCGCACCTCCGATTTCGGCCTGCAGCTGCGCGAGAAGCAGAAGGTCAAGCGCATGTATGGCGTGCTCGAGAAGCAGTTCCGCCGCTACTTCGAGGAAGCCGACCGCCGCAAGGGCAACACCGGCGCCAACCTGATGTTCATCCTCGAGTCCCGCCTGGACAACGTGGTCTACCGCATGGGCTTCGGCTCCACGCGCGCCGAAGCGCGCCAGCTGGTCTCGCACAAGGCGGTCACCGTGAACGGCCAGTCCGTGAACATCCCGTCCTACATGGTCAAGACCGGCGACGTGATCGCGGTGCGCGAGAAGTCCAAGAAGCAAGGCCGCATCGCGGAAGCGCTGCAGCTGGCTCAGCAAGTCGGCCTGCCGGCCTGGGTCGATGTCAACGCCGACAAGGTCGAAGGCACGTTCAAGAAGGTGCCGGACCGCGACGAGTTCGCCGCCGACATCAACGAATCGCTGATCGTCGAACTGTATTCGCGCTGATCGGTTTCCTTTACCGATCGCAACGTTCCTGGAACGCGGGGCACCGCCTTCCAGGTGCTTCACCAGCCTTACCGGTGTAACGAGCCGGGGGTATTGAGAGGAAGTCTTAATGCAAACAACATTGCTGAAACCCAAAGCCATCAACGTCGAGCAGCTGGGTCCCAACCGTGCCAAGGTCACGCTGGAGCCCTTCGAGCGCGGCTATGGCCATACGCTGGGCAACGCGCTGCGGCGTGTGCTGCTGTCGTCCATGGTCGGCTATTCAGCAACCGAAGTCACCATCGCCGGCGTGCTGCACGAGTACTCGTCGATCGACGGCGTGCAGGAGGATGTTGTCAACATCCTGCTGAACCTCAAGGGCGTGGTGTTCAAGCTCCATAACCGCGACGAAGTCACGCTGAGCCTGCGCAAGGACGGCGAGGGACTGGTCACCGCCGCCGACATCCAGACGCCGCATGACGTCGAGATCATCAACCCCGACCACGTGATCGCCACGCTGTCGCAGGGCGGCAAGCTGGACATGCAGATCAAGGTCGAGAAGGGCCGCGGCTACGTGCCCGGCACCATGCGCCGCTACGGCGACGAGGCCACCAAGTCGATCGGCCGCATCGTGCTCGACGCCTCCTTCTCGCCGGTCAAGCGCGTCAGCTACACGGTCGAGAGCGCCCGCGTCGAGCAGCGCACCGACCTGGACAAGCTGGTCGTCGAGATCGAGACCAACGGCGCGATCACGGCCGAAGAGGCCGTGCGTGCCTCGGCCAAGATCCTGGTCGAGCAGCTGGCGGTGTTCGCCCAGCTCGAGGGCAGCGAACTGGCCGCCTTCGACCAGCCGGCCCAGCGCGGCGGCAGCGACCGCTTCGACCCCATCCTGCTGCGTCCGGTGGACGAGCTCGAGCTGACGGTGCGTTCCGCGAACTGCCTCAAGGCCGAGAACATCTACTACATCGGCGACCTGATCCAGCGCACCGAGAACGAGCTGCTCAAGACCCCGAACCTGGGCCGCAAGTCGCTCAACGAGATCAAGGAAGTGCTGGCCTCGCGTGGCCTGACCCTGGGCATGAAGCTGGAAAGCTGGCCGCCCGCCGGCCTCGAGAAGCGCTGATTTAAAATAACGGTCCCCACGTCATTGGGGAGTGCACCGGGCAGTACCTGATACGGCTGCCCGTTTTTGATAAAGAAAGGAAAGCACCATGCGTCACGGACACGGCCTCCGTAAACTCAACCGCACCAGCGAGCACCGCCTCGCCATGCTGCGCAACATGATGAACTCGCTGATCGAGCACGAGGTCATCAAGACCACGGTCCCCAAGGCCAAGGAACTGCGCCGCGTGATCGAACCCATGATCACCCTGGCCAAGCAGCCCACGGTGGCCAACAAGCGCCTGGCCTTCGACCGCCTGCGCAGCCGCGACAGCGTGACCAAGCTGTTCGCCGACCTGGGCCCGCGCTTCGCGACCCGTCCGGGCGGCTACACCCGCATCCTGAAGATGGGCTTCCGTGTTGGCGACAATGCGCCCATGGCCCTGGTCGAGCTCGTGGATCGTCCGGCCGTGGTGGAAACTGCAGCCGCCGAGAGCAACGCCGCAGAATGATGCTATAATTCCCGTCTACCGCGCGATGGAGCAGTCTGGTAGCTCGTTGGGCTCATAACCCAAAGGTCGGAGGTTCAAATCCTCCTCGCGCAACCAAGACAAGGCGGTCTCCGCCAAGCAAAACGCCCACTCAACAGTGGGCGTTTTGCTTTTCTGCGCCGCTTCGCATGCCGGCGCCCCGAATCCAGAATCCATGAACATCGTCGTCAACGAAGAACTCAAGGCCTACATCGATCCGCTCACGCCCGAGGAGCACGAGGCGCTGGAGCGCAGCCTCCTGGCCGAAGGTTGCCGCGACGCCCTGGTGCTCTGGGGCGAGCTGCTGGTCGACGGCCACAACCGCTACGCCATCTGCCAGAAGCACGGTCTGCCGTTCCGGACCCAGCAAAGCCAGCTGTTCCTGAGCCTGGAGGACGTCCACCTGTGGATGATCGACCAGCACCTGGGCCGGCGCAGCGTCTCGGACTTCCAGCGCGGCGTCCTGGCCTTGCGCAAGCGCGAGATCGTCGCGCAGCGGCGCGCGCGCATGCTGGCCGCGTCCAGCCAGGCCGCCGGCCAGGCGGAAGGCGCGGACGCCAGCGACGAGCCGCCCTGGGACGACGCTCCTTCGCCGGCCGCGCCCTCGGAAGGCCTGGCGGCCGCGCCTGCCGATCCCGAGCCGCTCAAGAGCCGCGAGGACATCGCGCGGGCGGCACGCCTGCGTAGCAGCCAGGTGCTGATGATCGAGAAGATCCAGAAGCAGGCAGCACCCGAGGTGGTGGCGGCCCTCAAGACCGGGGCCCTGTCGCTCAGTGCTGCAGCGGCTGTGGCCACCCTGCCGCCGGAAGAGCAGCAGGCTGCCGCCAGTGGCGGCGCGGTCGAGTTGAAGCAGGCGGCCAAGCGCGTGCGCGAGGCCAGGCGCCAGCCGCGCGAGGCCAAGCTCGTGGAGGAGGGCAGCCCGGCCGAGGCGCCCACGGGCGATCAGCTGCGGGCGCTGCAGGCGCGCGTGGCCGAACTCACGGCCGAGAACGAGGCCCTGCGCAAGCAGGTCGCGAACCTGCTGGCGCAACTGATCAAGTGATCCCCGCCCTTATCCAGAGGCATCCCTGAAAGAACCCATGCCCGCATTCGCGGGCATGGGCTAGCGGAGGCCTATGCCGCCGTCAGTTCTTCGTGGTCTGCTTGGCTTCGCCCTGCGAGGTCTTCTTGGCCTTGCCGGCATGCTCCTTGGCTTTGCCCTTGGCCTTGCCCTGCGCGCCGTCCTTCATCTCGTCGGCCTTCATGCCGGCCTTGGCGTCGGCTTTGGCGGGCGTGGCTGCGGAAGCAGGCGTGGCAGGCGTTGCCGGGGAGGCCGGGGCCGTGGCCGTCGTGGGTGCAGCAGGCGTGGCGGGCGTCGCGGGGGTGGCAGGCGTTGCCTGGGCGAAGACACTGGCAGCGAACAGGCCGGCGATCAATGCGGAGAGCAGCTTCGTCATCTCATAAACCTTTCATGGTGTTGTGAACATGCCGCCGAACGGTGGCAGCACGCCCCCTTAACCCTGGGGCAGGATGCGGGGTTGACGCCCTGGACGCAGGACATGGCGCGACTTTGTTTCCAGGCGCAAGCGCTACCGGGCGCCCTGTACGAAGCGTAAGCATTCGGTTTGAAACGTTGCGGAAAGCTTGGATTCGCCCGCTGCCTGTCGATGGCACCTGGGCCAGATCCGAAGGCGGGATGGCACCGCCATCATCCCGCGTTGCCGCGCTTTTCGTGCCTATGCAAGCCGCTGAGGTTAGGATGGCGCGCATGAACTCATTCTCAAACGCCCTCAAGTCAGAAATCGCCCGCGTGGCCCGCAAGGAGCTCAAGGATGAAATGCTCGCCTTGAGAAAGGCAGCGTCCAGCCATCGCACCGAGATCGCGGCCCTCAAGCGCGAGCTCAAGGCACTGGCGTCCCAGGTCAAGCTGGCCCAGCGCGCGGTCAAGGTGGCAGCGCCCAAGGTCGACGCGGCGGCGGCCGCCGAGCAGCCCAGGCGCGTGCGGTTCAGCGCCCAGGCCTTTGCCGCCCAGCGCGCCAAGCTGGGGATTTCCCAGGCGCAGATGGCCGAGCTGCTGGGCGCCTCGGCCCTGTCGGTCTATAAGTGGGAGTCCGGCAAGGTCCAGCCCCGCGCCGCCCAGCTGGAGCGCATCGCCGCCATCCGGGGGCTAGGCAAGCGCGAGGCCGCTGCCCGCCTGGGCAAGGCCTGATTCACCGAGGCAGTCCCGCGCCTCACTCCGCCAGCGGCAGCGCGCTGGTGCACTTGATCTCGTCCAGGCAGACGCTGGAGCGCACGCTGCTCACGCCGGGCAGGGGCATCAGCGTGTTCATCAGGAACACCGACAGCGACTTGAGGTCGTGCGCGATGATCTTGATCACGTAGTCGAAGTCGCCGGTGACCGAGTAGCACTCCTGCACCTCGGGGATGTCGGCGATCAGGTCGCGAAACTTGGGCATCTCGCGGAGATGGCCCTTCTCCATCGCCACGTGGATGAAGGCCACCACCTGAAAGCCCATGGCCACCGGGTCCAGGCGCGTCTCGTAGCGCGCGATCAGGCCCAGCTCCTCCAGCCGGCGGTGGCGGCGCAGGCATTGCGCCGGCGAGAGGCTGGCGGCTTCGGCCAGCTCCAGATTGGAGGCGCGCCCATGGGCCTGCAGGAAGCGCAGGATTTTGAGGTCGGTTCGATCCAGATCAAGTCGATGCAATCTCGCCTCCGTATTTGACGGGTTGGAAGAAATCATATTGCATGAACCGGGGTTCTCCCGGGGGGCTTACGCAACACAATTTTGTCGCGCCAACCCTAGAATTCTCCCTGCCGAAGACCTCCCCACCCCAGGGTCTCGGTGAATCAACGCCGGGCCCGCCGATCGCGGCCCGGCCCGGCCGAATTCCCACAAGGAGACTAGCGAGTGAAATATTATTTCTTCAAAGGGCGGCTTGCCGCCCTGGCCATGGCGCTGGGCGCCATGGCCGCCCCGGCCCTGGCCGCCGACAAGTCCGTGGCCGTCACCGCCATCGTCGAACACCCGGCGCTGGACGCCGCGCGCGACGGCGTGCGCGACGAGCTCAAGGCCGCCGGCTTCGAGCCCGGCAAGAACCTCCGATTCGAATACCAGAGTGCCCAGGGCAACACCGGCACGGCGGCCCAGATCGCACGCAAGTACGTGGGCGACCGGCCCGACGTGATCGTGGCCCTGGCCACGCCCTCGGCCCAGGCCGTGGTGGCGGCGACCAAGGAGGTGCCGGTGGTCTACAGCGCCGTGACCGACCCGGTGGCGGCCAAGCTGGTCAAGAGCTGGGAGGCTTCGGGCACCAACGTCACCGGCGTGTCGGACCTCTCGCCGCTGGACAAGCACCTGGACCTGATCAAGCGCGTCGTGCCGGGCGCCAAGCGCGTGGGCGTGATCTACAGCCCCGGCGAGGCCAACTCGGTGGCCATCGTCGAGGCCCTGAAGAAGGCCACGCAGGCCGCCGGGCTGAGCCTGGTCGAGGGCGCGGCCGCGCGCACGGTCGACGTGCCCAGCGCCGCGCAAAGCCTGGTCGGCAAGGTCGACGTGATCTACGCACCGACCGACAACAACGTGATGTCGGCCTTCGAGGGCATTGCCAAGGTCGCGCAGCAGGCCAAGCTGCCGGTGGTCGCGGCCGACACCGACGCGGTCAAGCGCGGCGCCGTCGCCGCCCTGGGCCTGAACTACTACGACCTGGGCCGCCAGACCGGCAAGCTGGTGGTGCGCGTGCTCAAGGGCGAGTCGCCCGGCAAGATGGCCTCGCAGCTGAGCCACAGCTTCGAGCTGCACGTCAATCCCGGCGCCGCGCAGAAGCAGGGCGTGACGCTGCCGGACGAGCTCGTGAAGTCCGCCAAGGTCGTGGTCAAGTAAGCCACCCCGCCAGGCGCCGCCCGGCGCGCCTGGCCCGCTATCCCGCTGTCACACATCCCCTGGCCCCGGCGGCCGGCGCCTGCGCGCACCGCCGCCATTTCCCCTCAAGGTGCTCCCATGTCGCTCATCGCCTCCCTGGGCGCGATCGAGATCGGCCTGATCTTCGGACTGGTCGCGCTCGGCGTCTTTCTGTCGTTCCGCGTCATCAATTTTCCCGACCTCACGGTGGACGGCAGCTTCCCGCTGGGCGGCGCGGTCGCGGCCGCGCTGATCGTCGCGGGCTGGAACCCGTTTGCCGCCACGGCCATGGCCATCGTGGCCGGCGGCGCGGCCGGCTACCTCACGGCCTGGCTCAACGTGCGCCTGCGCATCACCCAGTTGCTGGCCAGCATCCTGGTGATGATCGCGCTGTACTCGGTCAACCTGCGCGTCATGGGCAAGCCCAACGTGGCGCTGATCAGCGAGCCCACGCTGTTCAGCCTGCTGGCCTTCGCCGACCTGCCCGAGTACTGGCTCAAGCCGCTGATCCTGCTGGCCATCGTGGTCCTGGCCAAGCTGCTGCTGGACCTGTTCTTCGCCTCCGAGACCGGCCTGGCCATGCGCGCCACCGGCGGCAATCCGCGCATGGCGCGTGCCCAGGGCATCTCGACCGACCGCCTCACGGTCTGGGGCCTGGCGCTGTCCAACGCCCTGGTCGCGCTGGCCGGCGCGCTGTTCGTGCAGACCCAGGGCGGGGCCGACATCTCCATGGGCGTGGGCACCATCGTGATCGGCCTGGCCGCGGTCATCATCGGCGAGACCCTGCTGCCCGCGCGCAGCCTGTGGCTCACCACCCTGGCCTGCGTGCTGGGCGCGGTGCTCTACCGCTTCTTCATCGCCACCGCGCTCAACACCGACTTCATGGGCCTCAAGGCCCAGGACCTGAACCTGGTCACCGCCGTGCTGGTGGCCCTGGCCCTGCTGGTGCCCGGCTCCCAGCGCAAGCTGGCGCGCCTGCTGCCGGTGGGGCGCCGCCCCGTGACCGTGAACCGCAAGGAGGCCAAGTGATGCTGTGCGCCAAGAACCTCGAGCTGACCTTCCACCCCGGCACACCGATCGAGAACCGCGTGCTGCGCGGCCTCAGCCTGGAGATCCCGGCCGGCCAGTTCGTCACCGTGATCGGCTCCAACGGCGCCGGCAAGTCCACCTTCCTCAACGCGGTCAGCGGCGACCTGATGGTCGACCGCGGCAGCATCGAGATCGCCGGCGTCGACGTCACGCGCAAGGCCGCCTGGCAGCGCGCTCAGCTCGTGGCGCGCGTGTTCCAGGACCCCATGGCCGGCACCTGCGAGGGCCTGACCATAGAGGAGAACATGGCGCTGGCCAGCCAGCGCGGCGAGCGCCGCGGCCTGGGGCTCTCGCTCAACCGGGCCCTGCGCGAGCAGTTCCGCGCGCAGCTGGCCACGCTCAAGCTGGGCCTGGAGATGCGCCTGGCAGACCGCATCGGCCTGCTCTCGGGCGGCCAGCGCCAGGCCGTGAGCCTGCTGATGGCCTCGCTCAAGCCCTCGCGCATCCTGCTGCTGGACGAGCACACGGCGGCGCTGGACCCCAAGACCGCGGCCTTCGTGCTCGAGCTCACGGCGCGCATCGTCGAGGGCGCCGGTCTCACCGCCATGATGGTCACGCACAGCATGCGCCAGGCGCTGGACTACGGCAGCCGCACCGTGATGCTGCACGAGGGCCGCGTGATCCTCGACGTCTCGGGCGAAGAGCGCAGCAACATGGGCGTCGAGGACCTGCTGCACCTGTTCGAGAAGACGCGCGGCGAAGCCCTGGACGACGACAAGCTGCTGCTCGCCTGAGCACCCCTGACGGAAGGAAAGAATGCCATGAAAGAACTGTTGAACCGTTTCGAAACCAAGGCCCCGCAGATCGTGTTCGAGTGGCACGACGACCAGACGCCGGCGCGCGGCTGGGTGGTGATCAACTCGCTGCGCGGCGGCGCCGCCGGCGGCGGCACGCGCATGCGGCCGGGCCTGGACCGGCGCGAGGTCGAGTCGCTGGCCAAGACCATGGAGGTCAAGTTCAGCGTCAGCGGCCCGGCCATAGGCGGCGCCAAGTCGGGCATAGACTTCGACCCGGCCGACCCGCGCAAGGACGGCGTGCTGCGCCGCTGGTACAAGGCCGTGATGCCCCTGCTCAAGACCTACTATGGCACCGGTGGCGACCTCAACGTCGACGAGGTGCATGAGGTGATCCCGATCACCGAAAGCCATGGCCTGTGGCACCCGCAGGAGGGCGTGGTCAACGGCCATTTCCTGCCCAGCGAGAGCGAGCGCGTGCAGAAGGTCGGCCAGCTGCGCATGGGCGTGGCCAAGCGGGTCGAGGACCTGCGCTACACGCCGGCGCCCGAGCGCAAGTACCGCGTGGCCGACCTGATCACCGGCTGGGGCGTGGCCGAGTCGGTGCGCCACCACCACCGCCTCTACGGCGGCCGGCTCGAGGGCAAGCGCGTGATCGTCCAGGGCTGGGGCAACGTGGGCGCGACCGCGGCCTACTACCTGGCCCAGGCCGGGGCCCGCGTGGTCGGCATCATCGACCGCGAGGGCGGGCTGCTCGCGCCCCAGGGCCTGGATTTCGAGCAGGTGCGCGCGCTGTTCCTGGGCCGCAAGGGCAACCAGCTGGCCGCCGAGGGCCTGCTGCCCTTCGACGAGGTCAACCGCGCGATCTGGCAGGCCGGGGCCGAGATCTTCCTGCCCTGCGCCGGCTCGCGCCTGGTCACGCGCGGGCAGCTGGACCAGCTGGTCGCGGGCGGTCTCGAGCTCGTGGCCAGCGGCGCCAACGTGCCGTTCGCCGACCCCGAGATCTTCTACGGTCCCATCTACGAGCAGGCCGATGCCCAGGTCTCCGTGGTGCCCGACTTCATCGCCAACTGCGGCATGGCGCGCGCCTTCGCCTTCCTGATGCAGGGCGACGCCGAAGTCTCGGACGCGGCGATCTTCGGCGACGTCTCGGCCACCATCGCCCAGGCGCTGGAGCGCTGCCACGCGCGCTCGCCGGCGCGTACCGGCATCGCCCGCACTGCCTTCGAGATCGCGCTGGACCAGCTGGTCTGATACGGTTTTGCATGCAATGAGATAGCCTCATCGCGCTGCGACGCGGTGCCGTGTTCCGTTCATGTCCCCCGGCGCCGGCCTTCGGCCGCCGCCTCCTCCTTGACTTCACTGCACACGACACCGCGCCGCAGCGCTCCAGCCGACGTCGTGGTGTGCGAAGCGATGGCGTGGGAGCGCTGGTGGACCCGAAGGGGAGGGTGGGTGAACGGCGCAGTGAAGTCAAGGAGGAGACGAGGGCGGCACGCCCTCGTCGGGGGACATGAACGGAGCCGTTCGCCCGCCCTCCCCGCTTCACTCGACGCAGTGAGGGACTTCTTCTTCTGGTCGCAAGTCGGTATGAGCCGTCGCCGCTCAGGCGGCCGGGCTGCCCGGCAGCGGCCGCCCCTCGAGCAGCTTGACCAGGCAGTGCAGCACGCGGTTGACCGGGGTCGCGATGCCCAGCGCCTCGCCGCGGCGCAGCACCAGGCCGTTGAGGTGGTCGATCTCGCTGAGCTTGCCGCGCGCCAGGTCCTGGGCCGTCGACGAATACTGGGTCGGCATGGTGCGCGCGATGCGCTGCACCGCCTCCCAGGTGTCGTCCGGCACCGTGACGCCGCAGCCCTGGGCCACGGCCAGGCATTCCTGGACCGCGTCGCGCATCACGTCCTCCACGCCCTGGCCCTGCACCAGGCGCCCGTAGGGCAGCTGGGTGATGGCCGACAAGGCGTTGTATGCGCAGTTCAGGATCAGCTTGGCCCACAGCGCGCCGGCCACGTTGTCCGAGACCTGCACCGGCACGCCGGCCGCGGCGAACTGCGCGACCAGGGCTTCGCTGCCGGGCAGGGGGCCGATCACCAGCTCGCCGCGCCCGTGGTGCTTGACATGGCCGGGCCCGGCCATCTCGGTGGCCACGTAGACCACGGCCGCCACCACGCGCTGCGGCAGCAGGGCCTGCAGGCGCTCGGCGTTGTCCACGCCGTTCTGCAGGCTCAGCACCAGGGCGCCGGGCGCCAGGTGCGGGGCCATGGCCGCCGCGGCTTCCTCGGTGTCGGTGGACTTGACGCAGCACAGCACGAGCTCGGCGCCGCGCACGCCCTCGGCTTCGGTGCTGGCCTGCATGGGCACATGGGCCTCGAAGCCCTGCGTGTCCAGCCACAGGCCATCGCGCCGCACGGCCTGCACATGCTGGGCCCGCCCGATCAGCGTCACCTCGTGGCCCGCCCGCGCCAGCGTGCCGCCGTAATAGCAGCCCACCGCGCCCGCGCCCATCACTGCGATCTTCATGTGTTGCTCCAAGAAACAATTCGCGACATCGTAGCGGCACCGGCGGCTCAGGCACGCAGCCGCCGCGCCAGCCCCCGTCCCCCTGCGCGCATCAGCGCATCGTGGTTCCAGCGGAACAGCGGCCTGGTCAGCGGCGCGAGCAGGTTCATCCACAGCGGCGTGGTGCGCACCTGCCAGTCGTGGCGCACCTGGGTCAGGCCGCCTTCGGTCCACAGGCGGCAGCAGCCCCGGCCTTCGAGTTCGCCCTCGACCTGGCCCTCGATCCGGCGCAGCGGCTCGATGCGGGTCACGCAGGTGGTGAAGCTCAGGCGGTAGGGCAGGGCGCTCTTGCAGCGCCACAGCCGGCGCGCGCCCAGGCCGTGGGCGTCGCCCGGCGCGAGCGTGACCACGCTTTCTATGCCTGGCCACCAGGTCGGCCAGGCCTCGGCGAGCACGATGGCCTCCCACACCGGCGCCAGCGGCGCCTCGAACTGCCACAGCGTGGTCAGGCGGTAGGAGGTGCTGGCGGCGGGGGGCATGGGGCGGCGCTGGCTCAGGGCGCGAAGACCTGCGCGGAAAAGACGGGGTTGGTCTCGATCTCGTCCATGGTCACGGTTTCGATCGGCGCCCCGCCGGGGCCGAAGCTCTCGACCTGGAGCGGAAACAGGGTGTCGCGCGCGAACCAGACCCGATAGCGCTGCACGCCGGCCACGCTGGTGCTGGCGTCGCCGGCAATCTCCCAGCCGCTGGCCTGCCGCCCGCCCACGGCGGCCTCGCCTAGCGGCGACAGGCGGCCGCGCGCGCGCAGGGCCTGCAGGTTCTCCAGCAGGGCGCCGACGTCGGAGCGGTCGATGCGGTGGCCGTGCCGCTCGCGCAGCAGCGGGCTGTCCGGGGCCAGGCGCAGCCTGGGCCAGCGGCCCGGGCCGAAGGGCCACAGGCTGATCCGTTGGGCCTCGGGGTCGTAGACCAGGACCAGGCCGCGGTGCGGCTCCAGGAACTCCATCCTCACCCAGCCCGGGCGGCGGAAGAAATAGCGCAGCTGCTGCCGCTGGCCGTCGGCCGCGGTCGAGCGCAGTATGAGCTGGTAGCCGCCCAATGCCTGGAAACGGGCCTGTGCCTCGTCCAGCGGGTCGGCCATGGCCTCAGCGGTCAGGGCCAGGGCGAGCAGCAGGCCCCATCGCACCGGCTACTCCCGCACCTGCAGCAGCCCGGCCATGCCGCGCTCGCGGTGGCTCTTGAAGCCCAGCAGCCGGTTCGGACAGAAGAACGGGTAGTCGCCGGCCGGCAGGGTCAGGCGCACGGTCTTGGGCTCGCTGCCCATGGCCACCTCGGCCAGCGGCTGGCCGTCCGGCCCCTCGAGCACGAAGCGGTGCGGCACGATGCCGGGTTCCATCTGCAGCGTGATCTCCAGCGGCTGGCCGGCGCGCGCGGCGATGCGTTCGGGGCGGAAGAAATAGCTGCCGCCGACCAGGGTCAGGCGCTGCACGCCGTCGGCGTCGAGTTGCGCGGGGCTGGGCGGGGTGTCGGAGGCGGCCTGGGCCGCGCCCGACAGCGCGAGCAGGGCGCAAAAGAGGGCGAGGGGGGCAGAGCGCATGGCGGCATCTCCTTGACTCGGCCGCCCCAGTCTACCAAGCGCGGCCTTCGCGCGCAGCCCCCTCCCGGATCAGCGGTTCAGACCTTGCCCTTCCAGGGCACCAGCACCTTCTCGAGGTGGCGCATCAGCATGTCGAAGGCGAAGGCGAACAGGCCGATCACGATGATGCCCATGATCACGATGTCGCTGGCCAGGAACTCGGCGGCGTTGAGCACCATGAAGCCCAGGCCGCGCGTGGAGGCCACCATCTCGCCGGCCACTAGCGTGGTCCAGCCCACGCCTATGCCTATGCGCATGCCGGTGAAGATCTCGGGCAGGGCGGATTTCAGGATCACGTGCCAGATCACCTGCATGCGCGTCGCGCCCATCGAGTAGGCGGCGTGGATCTGCTCGATCGAGACCGAGCGCACGCCCGAGCGCGCGGCGATCGCCATGGGCGCGAAGATGGCCAGGAAGATCAGGTAGACCTTGGAGAACTCGCCTATGCCGAACCAGATGATGACCATGGGCAGGTAGGCCAGCGGCGGCAGCGGGCGGTAGAACTCGATCAGCGGATCGAAAATGCCGCGCGCCACGCGGCTCACGCCCATCAGCACGCCGATAGGGATTGCCGTGAGGCAGGCCAGGGTGAAGGCGCCGAACACGCGCGTCAGGCTGGTCAGCGTGTGCTCGAGCAGCGTGGCGCCGGCGAAGCCCTCGGTCGAGACCTGGACCAGCTTGGCCAGCACCGCCTGCGGCGAGGGCAGGAACAGCGGCTTGACCCAGCCCATCTGGGTGACCAGTAGCCACAGGCCCAGCGTGGCCAGGACGGTCGCCGTGGCGATGCCGCCGGCGCGGCCCTGGCCGGGGGCGCCGAACTGCTCGCCGGGGCGCGCCGAGCGCTTGGCGAACAGGCGCCGCAGCAAGCCGCTGGAATGCATGGGGTTCATGGTCGGTGCCTGGGTGATGGAAACCGCGCCGCGTTGCCGCTTGCGGGATGCTGCAATCTTAGGCATGGAGAGCCTCCTTGTGTGCATGGCCGGCGCGCTCGTCGCCGTAGATGATGCCCAGCACGGTCTCGCGCATCTCGATGAAGTCGGGGCTGGACTTGATGGCCCGCGCGTCGCGGCTCTCCAGGAAACGCCGGTTGAAGTCCAGCTCGTAGCGGTGCGTGATGCGCCCGGGCCGCGGCGACATCACGATCAGGTGCGAGGCCAGGAACAGGGCCTCCTCCACGCTGTGCGTGATGAAGAAGAACATCTTGTTCGTCTGGCGCCACACGTCCAGCAGCAGCTCCTGTATGGTCTCGCGCGTCAGCGCGTCGAGCGCCGCCATGGGCTCGTCCATCAGCAGCATGGCCGGGTTGCAGGTCAGCGCGCGCGCAATGCCCACGCGCTGCTGCATGCCGCCCGAGAGCTGGTAGATCATGTGCTTGTGGAAGTCCTGCAGGCCTACCAGCCTGAGGTTGCGCGCGGCGCGCTCGCGCCGTTCGGCCTTCGGGCAGCCCTGCAGCTTGAGGCCGAATTCGGTGTTCTCCATCACGCTGAGCCAGGGCAGCAGCGCGTGCTTCTGGAACACCACGCCGCGGTCGGCGCCCGGGCCCTCAATGCGCCGCCCGCCCAGCAGCATCTCGCCCTGGGTCGGCGAGATGAAGCCGGCCATCAGCGACAGCAGCGTGGTCTTGCCGCAGCCCGAGGCGCCCAGGGCCACCACGAAGTTGCCCGGGTCGATGGTGAGGTTGATGTTGTCGAGCGCGTGCACGCGCTCGCTGGGATCGCGTCCCGGGTAGACCACGCTGACACCCTGGACACGCAGCTGTTCGAGGCTCATGGCGGCTTCTCCTCAGGGGGCTTGCTTGAGCTTGAGCGCGGCCTCGACGTATTTCGAGGTCACGAAGAGGCTGTAGTCGGGCGCGACGGCGTCGATGCGCTTTTGCTCCTTGAGGAACTCGGCGGTGAACTTCAGCGCCTTGGCTGCGCCGCCGTCCTTGCCGCCGCCCAGCCAGGCCGGCGAGGCCTGTTGCTCGGCCGTCGGGTAGGCGTAGAGCTTGACCGCGTCGGCGATGTCGCGCGGCTCGCCGCCGATCTTGGCGGCGATGGCCTTGACCTGGGGCGAGGCCGCGTCCCAGGCCGCCGGGTTGGCGCGGAAAGCGGCGTCGGCCTCGGCCAGGGCCTTGACGAAGCGGGCCATGAACTCGGCGTTGGCCTCGCCCCATTTCTTCTGCACCGCCATGCCGTCGAAGGTGGCCTTGCCCTTGCGGCTGAGCTCGCCCGAGGTGATCAGCACCTTGCCGCTTTGCTTGATGCGGCCCAGGGCCGGGTCCCAGACGAAGGCCGCGTCGATGTCGCCGCGCTCCCAGGCCGCGGCGATCTGGTTGGGCTGCATGTTCAGCACTTGCAGCTCGCTGGGCTTGATGCCCCACTGCTCGAGCGCGTACATGGCGTGGAAATGCGTGGTCGAGACGAAGGGCACGCCCAGCTTCTTGCCCTTGAGGTCGGCCGGCTTGGCGATGCCCGAGCCGTTGCGCACCACCAGGGCCTCGGCCTCGTTGATGTCGTCCAGGATCCAGAACAGCTGCAGCTCCACGCCGCGGCTGACGGCAGCCGCGAGCGGGCTGGAGCCGATCACGCCGATCTGCACGTCGCCCGAGGTCATGGCGGTCGCCACCTTGGCGCCCGACTCGAACTGGCGCCAGTGGATCTTGTAGCCCGTGGCCTTCTCTATGCTGCCGCTGCTCATGGCGGCGATCATGGGCCCGGCGATCTGCTGGTAGGCGATGGTCACCTCCTTGCCCTGCGCCAGGGCGCCCTGGGCCCCTCCCAGGGCGGCGGCAATGCCGATCGCCAGTGCGGCGCGGCGGCTCAATGCTCGAATGCTGCTCATGTCTCGTCTCCGAAGTGGATGTTGATTGGCGTGCAAAATTGCTAAACTGAATTGACAGCTTGGTCTGCAAGCGCTTGAAGTTTGGTCGGCATGCCGGCGCGTCGATAGCGCCAGATGCGACCAATCGATGAGACCACCTTGGCACCATCGCCGTGCCTCAGGGAAAGTCCCAGGGTCGGCAAGTTCCCGTTCCGGTGCAATCGCGCCACTTCATCACCGCAGTTTGACACGATGGCCCAACACCTGAACGATGCCTTGTGGAAGCAGTTGCTGCAGCGTTCGGCGCGCCAGAACCTGAGCCTGCAGGCTCAGATCCGCGAAATGCTGGCCAGCGCCATCCTGGACGGCCAATTGCCCGCCGGCGTGCCCATCCCCTCCAGCCGCGAGATGGCCGAGCAGCTCGGCGTGGCGCGCAACACCGTGGTGCTGGCCTACCAGCAGCTGGCCGACGAGGGCTACCTGATCTCGCGCCAGCGCAGCGGCCATTTCGTCAACCCGGAAATGCTGACCGGCCACATGCCGGCCGAGCGCGCCCGGCCGGCGCCGCCCGCGTCCAGCCCGAACCGCGAGCCCGACTGGTCGCGCCGCTTCAAGCAGCGCCCTTCGCTGCAGCGCAGCATCGTCAAGCCGGCCAACTGGCAGCAGTACCCCTATCCGTTTCTCTACGGCCAGTTCGACCCCATGCTGTTCCCGACGGCCGACTGGCGCGAGTGCTGCATCAAGGCGCTGAGCGTGCTGGACATCCGCGAGTGGGCGCCCGACCAGATCGCGCGCGACGACGAGGCCCTGGTGCAGCAGATCCGCACCCGCGTGCTGCCGCGCCGCGGCGTCTGGGCGCAGGCCGACGAGATCGTGATCACGGTGGGGGCCCAGCACGCGTTGTACTCGGTGGCCGACCTGCTGGTGCGCGAGGGCACGCGCGTGGGCATGGAGGACCCGGGCTACCCGGACGCGCGCAACATCTTCGCCAGCCGCAGCTCGCAGCTCGTGCCGCTGCGCGTGGATCGCGAAGGCCTGGTGGTCGACCAGGTGCTGCGCGGCCTCGACTACGTCTACACCACGCCCAGCCACCAGTGCCCCACCACGGTGACCATGCCGCTGGAGCGGCGCGAGGCCCTGCTCAAGCTGGCCGACGAGTCCGACCTGATCCTGATCGAGGACGACTACGAGAGCGAGAACCGCTTCGACGGCGAGCCCACGCCCGCGCTCAAGAGCCTGGACCGCAGCAACCGCGTGATCTACGTCGGCAGCCTGTCCAAGACCCTGGCGCCGGGCCTGCGCATAGGCTACGTGGTGGGGCCGGTCGAGCTGATCGCCGAGCTGCGCGCGCTGCGCCGGCTCATGCTGCGCCATCCGCCGGCCTACATCCAGCGCGCCTTCGCGCTGTTCCTCTCGCTGGGCCACCACGACGCGCTGCTGCGCCGGCTCGCCGCCGCCCAGCGCGAGCGCGCGGGCCTGCTGCGCGCCGCCCTGGCCCGCCACCTGCCGCAATGCGAGGTCGTTCCGGCCTCGGGCGGCGGCTCCTGCTGGGTGCGGCTACCCGAGGGCCTGAGCGCCACCGAGCTGGCGACGCGGGCCCTGGCGCTGGGCGTGGTGATCGAGCCCGGCGCGGTCTTCTTCATGGCCGAGCCGCCGCCGGCCGCGTTCTTCCGCCTCGGCTATGCCTCGATCGCGCCCCAGGCCATAGAGCCCGGCATCGAGGTGCTGGGCGGTCTGGTGCGCGATCTCGAGCGCGAACGCGAGCGCCGGCGCTGACCGGGGCTGGGGCCGCGGCTGGCCCCAGCGAATCCGCGCATCTGGCGCTATGGCCGCGCCAGGCCTGCGCCTACGCTTCGAGTCACACACCTCAGTAGACCGGAGCTGCAATGAGCCAACCTTCGCCGGGCGAGCAAGTCGACGCCGCCACCCTGCAATCCTTTGCCGATGCCTGGAACCGCCACGACATCGACGCCCTGATGTCGTTCATGACCGACGACTGCGTGTTCCAGGCCGCGGCCGGCCCCAGCGCCTGCGGCGCGCGCCACGAGGGCCGCGAGGCCGTGCGCGCGGCCTTCGCACAGGCCTGGGTCAACTTCCCCGACGCGCAATGGCGCAACGGCCGCCACTTCGTCGCGGGCGAGCGCGGTGTCTCCGAGTGGACCTTCACCGGCACCCGTGCCGACGGCACGCGCATCGAGGCCGACGGCTGCGACCTGTTCCAGTTCCGCGACGGCCTGATCGCCGTCAAGAACGCCTTCCGCAAGGACCGTCCGCCACTGCAAGGAGCCTGAGCCATGGATACCTGGCTGTTGCGCAATCCCGCCGGCCCCCAGGGCCGCCACGCCGAATCAGACCACCTGCGGCCGTCCAAGCCGCTGTCGGCCTTCGACCCGCAGTACGACCCCCTGGTCGCGCCGCACCCCGGCCACGGTCGCGACTATGCGCCCACCTACTGGGTGGCCAGCGCCGGCCAGCCGCCCGCGGACGACGGTCCCATCACGCAAGACACCGACGCCGACGTGGTCATCGTCGGCTCCGGCTTCACCGGCCTGGCCACGGCGCTGTTCCTGGCGCGCGAGCATGGCATCAAGGCCACCGTGCTCGAGGCCAACCAGAGCGTCTGGGGCTGCACCAGCCGCAACGGCGGCCAGGGGCAGAACGCCAGTGGCCGGCTCTACCGCTCGCAGTGGATAGAGCGCTGGGGCAAGGCCACGGCGCTCAAGCTCGACGCCGAGATCCGCGCCGGCTTCGAGACCTTCAAGAGCCTGGTCTCCGAGTTCCCCTGCGACGCCCAGCCCGGCGGCCACCTCTACCTGGCGCACCGCGACAAGAAGATGGACTTCCTGCGCAACGAGGCCCGCGTGATGCGCGAGGTGTTCGGCTACGACACCCGCATGCTCAGCCCCGCCGAGCTGCGCGAGCAGTATGTCGACGAGGCCGAGGCGCGCGGCGCCATGCTCGAGCCCGACGGCGTGGGCGTGCACCCGCTGAAGCTGGCCTTCGGCTACCTGCGCGCGGCGCGCGCCCTGGGCGTCAAGCTGCACCCGGCCAGCCCGGTGCTGTCCTGCGAGACGCGCAACGGCGTGCACCACCTGCGCACGCCGGGCGGCACGGTGCGCGCGCGCGCCGTGGGCTTCGCCACCGGCGGCTACACCAGCAACGGTCTGCACAAGAGCCTGGACTCCAAGATCATGCCGGTGCTGTCGAACTCGCTGGTCACGCGCCCGCTCACGCCGGCCGAGCTCGAAGCCACCGGCTTCAAGACCAACATCTTCATCACCGACACGCGCACGCTGCGCTACTACTACCGCAAGCTGCCCGACAACCGCGTGCAGATCGGCAGCCGCAGCGCCATCACCGGCGCCGATGCGCCCCACCCGCGTCACATGCAGGTGCTGGTCGAAGGCCTGCACCGCAAGTTCCCGGCGCTGCGCGGCATAGACATAGACCATTCCTGGTGGGGCTGGGTGGACGTGAGCCACGACATGATGCCGCGCGTCTGGCAGCCCGACGCCAAGCAGAGCGTGTTCTACGCCCTGGGCTATGGCGGCAACGGCGTCAGCTTCTCGGCGCATGCCGGACGGCGCATGGCCGAGCGCATCGCCGGCAAGCCGAACCCGGCCTTCGAGCTGCCGATCTACAACTCGCCGCTGCCCTATCCCAACGTGTTCAACCTGGTCGAGTCGCGCGCCTTCGCGCCCTTCCGGCGGCTGGGCCAGCGCTTCCTCTACCACTGGTACCACTTGCGCGACGAGCACCTGTGAGCCATAACGACAAAACCAAACTCCGGGAGACAGCCATGAGCGACACCCTCAAGACCTCCGCCCTCGGGCGCCGCCAGTGGCTGGCCGGCAGCGCCGGCGCCCTGGCCGCCGCCGGCCTGGCCGGCTTCAGCGGCAAGTCCGCGGCGCAGGCGGCCGCGGCGCCCGTGGCGGCCAAGCCGTTGCCCGCCTACGCGGCCTGGAAGGACCCCGCCAGCCTGATCGTGCACAGCGCCGGCACCCTCGAAACCAAGCGCAGTGCCTTCGGCACCAGCGTCGTCACGCCGGCCGAGCGGCTCTACGTGCGCAACAACCTGCCGGCGCCCGACGCCTCCATCCTCGACGACCGCGAGGGCTGGCAGATCGCGATCGAGGGCGTGAAGCAGCCGCGCAGCCTCACGCTGCGCGAGCTGCGGACCCTGGGCGTGGAGACCGTGGCCACGGTGCTGCAATGCTCGGGCAACGGCCGCGGCTTCTTCCCCAACAAGCCCAGCGGCACGCCCTGGACCGTGGGTGCGGCCGGCTGCGTGCTGTGGAGCGGCGTGCCGCTCAAGGCCGTGGCCCAGGCCCTGGGCGGCGTGGACCAGGGCATGCGCTACCTCACCGGCACCGGCGGCGAGAAGTTGCCCGAGGGCATAGACCCCAAGAGCATCGTGGTCGAGCGCTCGCTGCCGATACGCGCGCTCGAGGACGCGCTGCTGGCCTGGGAGATGAACGGCGCGCCGCTCTCGCTCGCGCACGGCGGGCCGCTGCGCCTCATCGTGCCCGGCTACACCGGGGTCAACAACATCAAGTACATCCGCCGCCTGGCCTTCACCGCGGCCGAGACCGACGCGCGCATCATGTCGCACGGTTACCGGATCTCGCCGCCGGGCGCCAAGGCCGACCCCAGCCAGCCCTCGGTGCTCGAGATGGGCGTCAAGTCCTGGATCAACGCGCCCGAGGGCGAGCTGCGGGCCGGCCTGGTGCAGATCCACGGCGTGGCCTTCGGCGGCCTGCACGCGGTGCGGCGCGTCGAGGTCTCGCTGGACGGCGGGCGGCGCTGGCAGGAGGCGCGCTTCGTCGGCCCGGACCTGGGCCGCTTCGCCTGGCGCCAGTTCGTGCTCGAGGCGCGGCTCGCGCCGGGCCGCTACCAGCTGGCCAGCCGCGCCACCGACATGGCGGGCCATGTGCAGCCCGAGGCCCGGCTCGAGAACGCCGGCGGCTACAACAACACCAGCTGGGCCGACCACGCGGTCCAGCTCACGGTCGCATGAGGCCGCGCGCTTGCGCACTGCGGCGCCTGGCCGCGGCCCTGGGCCTGGCCGCTGCGGCGCTGCCGGCCCTGGGCGCCGGCGAGGCCGAGCAGATGGCGCTGGGCAGGAAGCTCTTCACCCAGGCGGCCCAGCCCGCCTGCGCCCTGTGCCACACGCTCAAGGACGCGGGCAGTCAGGGCGCCGTGGGCCCGGTGCTCGACGAGCTCAGGCCCGACGCCGCGCGCGTGGCCAGCGCGCTGCGCAACGGCCTGGGCAGCATGCCGGCCTACAAGGACAGCCTGTCCGAAGCCCAGATCCAGGCGCTGGCGCTCTACGTGTCGCGCGCCAGCGGCGCGGCGCGCTAGGCCTCGCCGTCCCTTTCTCGCGCCGCCAGCTCCGGCGGCGGGTCCCCAAAAGCTTCTGCGCACGGCCCCGCCGCACCGGGTCCGTGCGCGCCTGCACCCCAGGGGGGCACGCACCCGTGAAAACCCCAGGCCTCTGGCCCCATCGAATGCGGGCGTTTGGCTCTACGCCGCACCGGTGGCCTTGACGAGACTTCGTTGCATGCCAAGCCGTTCCGCGCTGCACGAATACTCCAGGAGACAAACCATGCCAACCCCCCAAGCCCCCCGGCGCCGCAGCCTCGCCGCGCTGCTCTGGCTGAGCGCCGCGCTCGCCGCTCCCTGGTCCGCCGCCCAGGCACAGGAGGCGCCCAAGCGCGGCGGCACCCTGGTGGTCGGCTACACGCAGACGCCGCGCCATCTCAACGGCGCCGTGCAGTCGGGCGTGGCCACGGCCCTGCCCTCGACCCAGCTGTTCGCGAGCCCGCTGCGCTTCGACGACAAGTGGAACGCCCAGCCCTACCTGGCCGAGAGCTGGGCCCTGTCCAAGGACGGCAAGTCGCTGACGCTGAACCTGCGCAAGGGCGCGCTGTTCCATGACGGCAAGCCCATCACCTCGGCCGACGTGGCCTTCTCCATCATGGCCATCAAGGCCAACCATCCGTTCACCACCATGCTGGGCCCGGTCGAGAAGGTCGACACGCCCGACCCGCAGACAGCCATCGTGCGCATGAGCACGCCGCACCCGGCCATCGTGCTGGCCATGTCGCCGGCCCTGTGCCCCATCCTGCCCAAGCATGTCTACGGCGACGGCCAGGACCTCAAGAGCCATCCGCGCAACAGCACCGACATCGTGGGCTCGGGCCCGTTCAAGTTCGTCGACTTCAAGCCCGGCCAGCGCGTCACGCTGGAGCGCTTCGACAAGTTCTTCCTGGCCGGCAAGCCCTACCTGGACAAGCTGGTGATCGACTACACGCCCGACGCCTCCAGCCTGATGCTGGGCTTCGAGCGCGGCAGCATACAGATGCTGCCCATGGTCAGCGTGCCTACCGACCTGCGGCGCCTGAAGGACAACCCGCAGGTCACGCTCACGCCCAAGGGCTACGAAGGCATAGGCGCGCTCAACTGGCTGGCCTTCAACACCGCGCGCAAGCCCTTCTCCGACCCGCAGGTGCGCAAGGCCATCGCCACGGCCATCGACAAGAACTTCGTCGCCAAGGCCTTGATGGGCGGCTTCGCCCAGCCGGCCGACGGCCCCATCGTCGCCGCCAGCCCTTTCGCGACCGCGGATGTCGTCAAGTACCCGGTGGACCTCAAGAATGCCGCCGCCATGCTCGACGCGGCGGGCTACAAGCCGGGCGCCAACGGCGAGCGCTTCAAGCTGACCATAGACTACGCGCCGGGCAGCGACGACCAGCAGAAGACCGTGGCCGAGTACGTGCGCGCCCAGCTCAAGAAGATCGGCGTCATCGCCGAGACGCGCGCCTCGGCCGACTTCCCGGCCTGGGCCAAGCGCATCGCGAGCCAGGACTTCGACCTCACCATGGACGTGGTCTTCAACTGGGGCGACCCCATCATCGGCGTGCACCGCACCTACCTGTCGAGCAACATCAAGCCCATCGTCTGGACCAATACCCAGTCCTACAACAACCCCAAGGTCGACGAACTGCTCAACGCCGCCGGCGGCCTGCTCGATGCGACCCAGCGCAAGGCCTATTACGCGACCTTCCAGAAGCTCGTCACCGACGACCTGCCCATCCACTTCATCAACCAGGTGCCCTTCCACACCGCCGCGAGCAAGAAGCTGGGCAACCTGCCGACCACGATCTGGGGGCCGCTGGCGCCCTACGACGAGGTCTACCTCAAGTAAGCGGCGACTCAGGAGAGCTTGATGCGTGCCCTTCAATTCGCGCTGTCGCGCCTCAGCCAGGCCCTGGCCCTGGTGCTGGCCGTGGTGGTGCTCAACTTCGTGCTGGTGCATGCCGCGCCCGGCGACCCGGTGGAAACCATCGCCGGCGCCAGCGGCGGCATGAGCGAGGAGCTCAAGGCCGAGCTGCGCAGGCAGTACGGGCTGGACCAGCCGCTGCACACCCAGCTGGGCGTCTACCTCGGCAAGGTGGCGAGCGGCGACCTGGGCCATTCCTACTTCTTCAACCTGCCGGTGGCCGAGCTGATCGCCGAGCGGGTGCCGGCCACGCTGCTGCTGGTCCTCAGCGCGGTGCTCGGCGCCTTCGTGGTCGGCACCACGCTGGGCGTGCTGTCCTCGCGCAAGCCCAACGGCCTGCTGTCGCAGTGCATCAACGCGCTGTCGCTGGTCGGCTTCGCGGCGCCGGTGTTCTGGACCGGCATCATGCTGGTGCTGCTGCTGGCCTCGGCCCTGCCGCTGTTCCCGATCTCGGGCATGCGCGCCATCGACTCGGCCGGCGCCAGCGGCCTGGTCGATGCGCTGGACGTGCTGCACCACCTGGTGCTGCCGGCCCTGACCCTGGGCCTGGTCTACCTGGCGCAGTACAGCCGGCTGTCGCGCGCTTCCATGCTGGACGTGCTGGGCTCGGACTACATCCGCACCGCGCGCGCCAAGGGCCTGGCCCAGCGCGTGGTGCTCTACAAGCATGCGCTGCGCAACGCCGTGCTGCCCGTGGTCACCATCCTGGGCCTGCAGTTCGGCAACGTAATGGCCGGCGCCATCCTGGTCGAGACCGTGTTCAACTGGCCCGGCCTGGGCCGCCTGGCCTTCGAGTCCGTGCTGCGGCGCGACTACCCGACCATCCTGGGCGTGCTGCTCTTCTCGGCCATCGTGGTGGTGGTGATGAACCTGCTGACCGACTACGCCTACCGCCTGATCGACCCGAGGATCAAGACATCATGAAGACCAGCCTGACCCTTCCGCAGGCACAGGGCAAGCCCAGCCCGGCGCCGCGGCTAGCGCCCGCGCGCGGCTACAGCCCCACACGCGAGGCGCTGCGCATGTTCGCGCGCAACCCCTCGGCCATCGCCGGCAGCCTGCTGCTGGCGATGGTGCTGGCCCTGGCCCTGCTCGGGCCCTGGCTGTGGCCGGCCGACCCCTTCGAGATCGTGGCGGCGCCGCTGACGCCGCCGTTCAGTGCCGAGGCCTGGCTGGGCACCGACTACCTGGGCCGCGACGTGCTCGCGGCCCTGATCCACGGCGGCCGCGCCACCCTGCTGGTCGGCGTGGTCGCGGCCCTGCTCTCGGTCAGCATAGGCGTGACCCTGGGCGCCATGGCGGGCTACTACGGCGGCCGCGTCGACGCCCTGCTGATGCGCGTGACCGAGTTCTTCCAGGTGCTGCCGGCCCTGCTGTTCGCCATGGTGGTGGTGACGCTGTTCTCGCCCTCGCTGCTCACCGTGACCCTGGCCATAGGTGTGGTCAGCTGGACCGGCACGGCGCGGCTGGCGCGCGCCGAGTTCATGAAGGTGCGCGGCATGGAGTTCGTGCGCGCCGAGCGCGCCATAGGCGCGCGCGACGCACGCATCATCTGGAAAGTCATCCTGCCCAATGCCTTCCCGCCCCTGGTGGTCTCGGCCACGCTGGCGGTCGGCTCGGCCATCCTGTTCGAGGCCGGCCTGTCCTTCCTCGGCCTGGGCGACCCCAACCAGATGAGCTGGGGCCTGATGATAGGCTCCAGCCGCCCCTACGTGCTGACCAGCTGGTGGGCCGTGGCCTTCCCCGGCGCGGCCATCTTCCTCACCGTGCTGGCCGTCAGCCTGATCGGCGACGGCCTGAACGACGCACTCAACCCCAAGCTGAGGGAACGCTGATGGCTACCCCCGACACCCTGCTGCAGGTCGAGGACCTGCAGGTCGAATTCAGGACGCGCCGCGGCACGGCCCTGGTGCTGGGCGGCGTGGACTTCGAGGTCCGGCGCGGCGAGACCCTGTGCGTGGTCGGCGAGTCCGGCTGCGGCAAGAGCATGACCGCCCTGGCCCTGCTGCGCCTGATTCCCTCGCCGCCCGGACGCATACGCGGTGGCCGCATCCGCTTCCAGGGCGAGGACCTGCTGCAGGCCAGCGAGGCGCGCATGCGCGAGGTGCGCGGCAACCGCATCTCCATGATCTTCCAGGAGCCCATGACCTCGCTGAACCCGGTCTACACCGTGGGCGACCAGATCGCCGAGTCGCTGCGCCTGCACGCCGGGCTGGACGCCAAGCAGGCGCGCGAGCGCGCCATCGAGATGCTGCGCCAGGTCGGCATCCCGGCGCCCGAGCGGCGCGTCGACGAATACCCGCACCAGATGTCGGGCGGCATGCGCCAGCGCGTGATGATCGCGATGGCCCTGGCCTGCCGGCCCGACATCCTGATCGCCGACGAGCCGACCACCGCGCTCGACGTCACGGTGCAGGCCCAGATCTTCGACCTGCTGCGCGAGCTGCAGCGCGACAAGGGCACGGCCATCGTGATGATCACGCACGACATGGGCGCGGTGGCCGAGATGGCCGACCGCGTGATGGTGATGTACGCCGGCCGCGTGATCGAGCAGGGCCGGGCCGAGCAGGTGCTCTCCCGCCCCGGCCACCCCTACACCCAGGGTCTGATCGACTGCCTGCCCGAGCTCGGCAGCAGCCGCCATGCCGAGCGCGTAGAGCTGACCGAGATCGCGGGCGTCGTGCCCTCGATCTGGGAGATCGGCAGCGGCTGCGCCTTCCGCGAGCGCTGCCCGCATGCCATGGCGCGCTGTGCGGCCGAGGTGCCGCCCATGCTCGAAACCGGCGCCGGCCACGGCGTGGCCTGCTGGCTGCAGGCGCAACCCTTGCGGAGGGCAGCATGATGAGAGCCAATTCCTCCCCGCTGCTCCAGGTCAGCGACCTCAAGGTGCATTTCCCGCGCGCCCGCACGGGCTGGCTCAAGCCGCCCGAGGTCGTGAAGGCCGTGGACGGCGTGTCCTTCGAGATCGCGCGCGGCACCACGCTGGCCGTGGTCGGCGAGTCGGGCTCGGGCAAGACCACCACGGCCCTGGCGGTGATGCGGCTCGCGCCCATGAGCTCGGGCCAGGTCACGCTGGGCGGCACCGACCTCGGCACGCTCGAAGGCGAGGCCTTGCGCCAGGCGCGCAGGCGCGTGCAGATCATCTTCCAGGATCCGTTCTCCTCGCTGAATCCGCGCCAGCGCGCGGGCGACGCGGTGCGCGCGCCGCTGGACCTGATGAATGTCGGCACGCCGGCCCAGCGCACCGAGCGCGTGGCCGAGCTGTTCACCCAGGTGGGCCTGCGGCCCGAGCAGCAGCAGCTGTTCCCGCACCAGTTCTCGGGCGGCCAGCGCCAGCGCATCAACATCGCGCGGGCGCTCGCGACCAAGCCCGACCTGGTGGTCTGCGACGAGCCGGTCTCGGCGCTGGACGTGGCGATACGCGCCCAGATCCTCAACCTGCTGGCGCGGCTGCAGCGCGAGCTGGGCCTGACCTATCTGTTCATCTCGCACGACATGGCCGTGGTCGAGCACCTGTGCGACGAGATCGCCGTGATGTACCTGGGCCAGATCGTCGAGCGCGCGCCGCGCCGCGCCTTCTTCGCCAACCCGCTGCACCCCTACAGCGTGGCCCTGATGTCGGCCGTGCCCACGGTCAAGGGCGGGCGCGAACGCGCGGCCCAGCGCATACGCCTGGTCGGCGACCCGCCGAGTCCTATCGCGCCGCCGCCCGGCTGCCGCTTTGCCGGACGCTGCCCCGCGGCCGAGCCGGCCTGCGCGGCCGAGCTGCCGCCGCTGCGCGAGCTCACGCCCGGCCATTGGGTGCGCTGCCGGCGCATCGAGGTGGTCGGCGGCGTGGCCAGGCCCCTGCTGTTCCTGCCCAAGGCGGCTTGACATGAAGGGTCCTGAACTGCTGATCCAGGGCGCGCGGCTGTGGGGCGGGCCGCGCGCCGACCTGCTGGTCCGTGGCGGGCGCATCGCCGCCCTGGGCACCGGCCTCGACGCCGGACCGGACACCGAGCGCATCGACGCTGCGGGCTGCCTGGCCCTGCCGGGCTATGTCGATGCCCATGCCCATGTCGACAAGACGCTGTGGGGCCTGCCCTGGCAGCCGCACCAGGCCGGGCCCACGCTGCTCGACCGCATAGAGAACGAGCGCCGCGTCATGAAGGAGCTGCGCCTGTCCTCCGAGCTGCAGAGCGCGCGCCTGCTGCGCCACATGGTGGCGCGCGGCACCACCCATGTGCGCACCCATGTGGACGTGGGCCTGGACATGGGCCTGGCCTACCTGCACGGCGTGCAGGCCATGCATGCCGCGCACAGCGAGTTCATCGACCTGGAGATCGTCGCCTTCCCGCAGACCGGGGTGATGATCCGCCCCGGCACCCTGGACCTGCTGGACCAGGCCGTGCTGGCGGGCGCGCAGGTGATAGGCGGGATAGACCCCATAGGCGTGGACCAGGACCCCAAGGGCCAGCTCAACGCCATCTTCGCGATCGCCGAGCGGCGCGGCTGCGGCATCGACATCCACCTGCACGACCGCGGCGAGACCGGCGCCATGACGATCGCGATGATTGCCGAGCGCACCCGCACCCTGGGCCTGAAGGGCAGGGTGGCGATCAGCCACGCCTTCTGCCTGGGCGGGCTGGAGCCGGAGCGCCTGGAGCAGATGATCGAGCTGCTGCTCGACAACGACATCGCCATCATGAGCCACGGCCCGGTCGGCGGCATCCCCTTCCCGCCGGTGCGCCTGCTGGCCGAGCGCGGCGTGCGCCTGTTCACCGGCTCGGATGGGGTGCGCGACTGCTGGAGCCCGCTCAACACCGGCGACATGCTGGAGCGCGCCTACCTGATCGCCTACCTCAACGGCTTGCGCGACGACCCCGGCCTGGAACTGGCGCTGCGCATGGCCACCTACGGCGGCGCCCAGCTGATGGGCGCCCAGGACTATGGCCTGGAGGTCGGCTGCGCGGCCGACCTGGTGCTGGTGCCGGCCGAATGCGCGGCCGAGGCCGTGGCCCTGCACCCGCGCCCGCGCTGGGTGCTCAAGCGCGGCCGCGTGGTCGCGCGCGACGGCCGCGATCTGCTGCCGCCGCTGGACTGAGCTTCTCCCTACCCCTGACCCCATCGCCCCGCATGCCCACCACCGTCTACGTCGCCCGCAAGATCCTCACCCTCAACCCCATGCAGCCCGAGGCCAGCCATGTGGCGGTGCGCGAGGGGCGCATCCTGGCCGTGGGCGACCTGGCCGCCATGCGCGCCTGGGGCGACTTCGAGCTCGACGAACGCTTTGCCGACAAGGTGCTGATGCCGGGCCTGGTCGAGGGCCATTGCCACCTCAAGGAAGGCGGCATGTGGAGCCTGCCCTACCTGGGCTGGTTCGAGCGGCGCGACCCGCAGGGCCGCGTCTGGCCCGGCCTGCGCTCCATGGACGCGGTGGTGGCGCGGCTCGCCGAAGTCGACCGCCAGATGCAGGACCAGGGGCAGGCCGCCGACGCGCCGCTGATCGCCTGGGGGTTCGACCCGATCTATTTCGGCGCCGAACGCATGAGCGTGGTCCACCTGGACCGCGCCTCGGCCACCCGGCCCATCGTGATCGCCCATGCCAACGGCCATTTGATGAACGTCAGCAGCGCCATGCTGCGCCTGGCCGGCATCACGCGCGACTGCGAGATCGAGGGCGTGATCAAGTTCGCCAACGGCGAGCCGACCGGCGAGCTGCAGGAGCCGGCCGCCATGTTCCCGGTGCTGCGCAAGGTCGGCAACGCCGGCCTGCTCGCGCCCATGGACGACGCCGGCATGGAAGGCTTCGCCGCGATCGCGCGCATGCAGGGCGTGACCACCGCGACCGACCTGGTCAACAAGCTGGGCGAGGCCGACTGCGCGACGCTGGAGCGCGCCTGCGCGCGCGAGGACTACAGCGTGCGCATCCTGCCGGCCTTCCAGGCCTTTCACGGCACGCATGGCGCCAGGGAGGGCGCCGAGCATGTGCGCACGCTGATGGCGCGCAACAGCGACCGCCTGCGCTACGGCCTGGTCAAGATGATGCTCGACGGCTCGATCCAGGGCTTCTCGGCGCGGCTGCGCTGGCCGGGCTATTTCAACGGCGCGCCCAACGGCATCTGGGTCACGGCGCCGGCCCAGTACGAGGCCGACTTCGAGACCTATCACCGCGCCGGCCTGACCATCCACAGCCACACCAACGGCGACGAGGCCAGCGAGGTGGCGCTGAACGCGATCGAGCGCGTGCTGGCGCGCCACCCGCGCCCCGACCACCGCCACACGCTGCAGCATGGCCAGATGATCGACGCGGCCCTGTTCCGCCGCATGGCGGCGCTGGGCCTTTGCGCCAACCTGTTCGCCAACCACCTCTGGTACTGGGGCGACCAGCATGCAGAGATGACCATGGGTCCGGACCGCGCGCAGCGCCTGGACGCCTGCGCCAGCGCGCTCGCCGCGGGCGTGCCGCTGGCCATCCACTCGGACGCGCCGGTCACGCCGCTGGGCCCGCTGTTCACCGCCTGGTGCGCGGTCAACCGGCTCACGCCCAAGGGCCGCGTGCTCGGCGCGGCCGAGCGGCTGAGCGTGCCGCAGGCCCTGCACGCGATCACGCTGGGCGCGGCCTGGACGCTCAAGCTCGACCACGAGATCGGCAGCATCGAGTGCGGCAAGCGCGCCGACTTCTGCGTGCTCGAGGACGACCCCCTGGTCATGGACCCGCTGCGCCTCAAGGACCTGCGCGTCTGGGGCACGGTGCTCTCGGGCCGCGTGTTCGCCGCGGGCTAGGTGGCGATGACGCCCGGCATCCCCTTCACCGTGATCGGCGGCTTCCTCGGTGCCGGCAAGACCACGTTGCTCAACCGCCTGCTGCGCGCTGCGGCGGGGCGGCGCTTGGCCGTGCTGGTCAACGACTTCGGCGCGCTCAACATCGACGCCGGCCTGGTCGCCTCGAGCGCCGGCGACACCATCGCCCTGACCAACGGCTGCGTCTGCTGCAGCATCGGCGGCGACCTCAGCGCCGCGCTGATCAAAGTCCTGGAGGCGCAGCCGCCCTTTGACGCCGTGCTGGTCGAGGCCAGCGGCGTGTCCGACCCCTGGCGCATCGCCCAGCTCGGCATGGCCGCGCCCGAGCTGGTGCTGGACGGCGTGATCGTGCTGGTCGACGCCAGTGCCGCGCTGGCCCAGGCCGCCGACCCGCTGCTCGCCGATGCGCTGCGGCGCCCGCTGGCCCAGGCCGACCTGGTGGTGCTCAACAAGACCGACCTGGTGGCCGACGGCGCCGGGCTGCAGCGCGTGCGCGACTGGCTGGCCGAGGCGGCGCCGCGCGCGCCGGTCTGCGAGACCGTGCAGGCCGAGCTGCCGCTGGCGCTGCTGAGCGGCGCGGCCCTGCCGCATGCAGAGGCCTGCGCCGACCCCGGCTGCGGCCATGCCCACCATGGGCCGGAAGCCGGGCCCGACCACGGCGGCCAGTTCGAGACTTGGTGCTACCGGCCTTCGGGTCTGATGTCGGCCAAGGTCCTGCGCGCGGTGCTGCGCGACATGCCGGCCGGTGTGCTGCGCCTGAAGGGCATCGTGCGCACCGACGAGCATGGCTGGGCCGAAATCCAGTTCGCGGGCCGGCATGGCGCGCTGCGCCCGGCGGGCGGGGCGCCAGCCGAGGGCGCGGCCGTGGTCGCCATCGCCCTGGCCGACCGGCTGCCAGCGACCGCCCTGGATGCGGTCTTCGGCGCCGCGGCGGCGCAGGCACAGGTATGAGCGAGCGCTTCGACGACATCGTCGTCGACGGCTCGGCCATGCCCACCTGGTCTCGGGCAACACCAACGCGCCCATCGTCATGACGGCCGAAAAGGCGGCCGACATGGTGCGCGAGGATGCGCGCGCGTGACGGCGGGTCTTGCCACTCATGCCCGAGTGGTGCATCTTTGGCCCCATGAAATCTGCGACCACCGTCCACGAAATAGAACCCGGGCGCCGCCTTGACGAATCCCTGATCCGCTCGCTCCATGCCTTGCTGCAGGAAGCGAGTGTCTCGGGAGCCGCGATGCGGCTGGGCATTGCGCAACCGGCGCTCAGCCGGCATCTGAAGGCGTTGCGGGAATTGACGGGCGACGCCCTGCTGGTGCGCGTCGGCAACCGCATGGTGCTGACCGAGCAGGCCGAATCGCTGCGGGCTCCGGTGCGCAGGATTCTCGCTGACCTTTCCCTGCTGAGCGGCGGTGGCAATGAGTTCTGTCCTGCGACGGCGCGGCAGCGCTTCGTTCTGGCCGCCTACGATTTTCTGCCACGGCCTTTCTACGCCGAGCTCATACGCCGAGTGTCCCAGGCGTCACCGGATTCAGAGATTGTCATCCGTGGACTGGGCGAGCGGTTCGCTTACTACAAGCAACTGGGCGAGGGTGACATCGACATGGCAATCACGGTCTGGCCTGAACTGCCGCCGCACCTGCGCGCCACCCGTCTTCTGAGCGACGAATTCGTGTGCGTCGTGCGGGAAGGACATCCGCTGACGCAAGCGCCGCTGACGCTGGAAGCCTACCGCCGGGCGGCGCACCTGGCGTCTCTCGAGCAGTTGGCTGGGCAAGGGTCGGTGATGGACGCGCTGCTGGCGGAATTGGGGGTGTCGGTCCATACCGCCGTGCGAACCCAGTTTCTCGGCCTGGCGCCCGAGATCCTGGCCAGCAGCGATCTGGTCTTCTCGACCGGTCGGCTGTTCGCCGAGCAGCTCGCGCGCGACCATGCGCTGAAACTGCTGCCGTTCCCGGTGGCCATCAAACCCTTGCGCTACAACCTGGTCTGGCACGAACGGACGCACAGGAATCGCGCGCTGGCGTGGTTCCGCTCGGAACTCGTGGCGGCGGCCCGCGCCTTGAAGCGCGCAACGGACCGGTCATAACAGCCCTGCTATAGGCCAAAGTACTTCAAGCGGTCTGGCGTTCGACGCATCGACTGCTTAATGTTTGGACATCCTCATCCAAGGAGTCCCAAGACATGCCAGCTATCCCCTCGCTCATCACGCAGTTGCCTAAAGTGGAACTGCACTGCCATCTGGCCGGAACGCTGCGGCCGGCGACGCTCGCAGCGCTGGCCGGCAAGTATGGCCAGCCTCTGCCCCGGCCGGTGGAAGAGCTGTATGTCTACCGCGACTTCTATGACTTCATCGACCTGCTGCGGCTGGTTGCCCGGGTGCTGCGGCGTCCAGAGGATTTCGAATGGGTGGCGTATGAAGCCATCGAGGACGCGTTCCGGTCGAGCAATGTCCGTCACATCGAGATGTCGTTCAATCCCCAGTACTTCATTCCCGCGGGCGCCGCCTATGCGGCGCAGGTCGAAGGGCTGGTCGCGGGCATCGAGGCCGCGGAGCGTGACTTCCCCGTCTCTGCCTTGCTCCTGGCTTCTTTCGACCGCGAATGGAGTGTCGCCAGCGCCAACGAAACGATGGACCTGATCGTTGGTCACCGGCACGAGCGCATCGTCGGCATTGGCCTCGACGGCCCGGAGCGCGCCGGCCCACCGGCACGCTTCGAGGACATCTATAGGCGCGCGACGCGGGCCGGCCTGAAGAAGACCGCGCATGTCTGCGAAGACAACCAGACGCTCGCCGAGGCGCCGCCTTCGAACTTCGACGCCTGCCTGGACATTCTTCACTGCGATCGTCTGGACCATGGCTACAACCTGCTGGCTTGTGAGTCGGCCGTGCACCGTGCGCGCGACAGCGGCATCTATTTCGCCGTCTGCGGCATCACGAGCGTCGCGGCGAACCGGTCGCGCCGCTTGGCGGCCATCGAGCGCATGACCTCGGCCGGTCTCCAGGTCACGCTGAACACCGACGACCCTGCGATGTTCCATACGGACTTGGCCCACACCTACCGCCATGTTCTCGAGGGGCTGAACTGGGGCTGGGACGAAGCCAAGCGCTTCAGTCTGGCCGGTGTGGACGCCTGCTGGCTGGACGCTGCCGCGAAGGCCGAGCTGCGCCAGGATTTCCTGTGCCAGATCGCTGCGCTGGAAGCCCCGTCCCCGAATCACGAAACCGTTTGATCCTGCCCAGAGACTTCATCATGAATATCCGTTCCTTCCTGCGCCCCCTGCTGCGCTCTGCATTCGCCCTGGTCACCGCGATGGCTGCCCTGTCGGCCATGGCCGATCCCTGGCCGTCCCGACCGATCACGCTCATCGTGCCCTACGCGGCCGGAGGCAACGTCGACCTCATGGCGCGCTGGGTGGCGCCCGACCTCGCGAGACGGCTCGGCCAGCCTGTGGTCATCGAGAACGTGGCCGGTGCGGGCGGCGTCATCGGCACCGAGAAGGCGATACGCGCCAAACCGGACGGCCACACCCTGCTGCTGTCGGTCGAGAGTTCGGTGGTGATTGCCAAGATGGTTACGCCCTCGACCGTGAAGTACGACGGCCTGAGGGACTTGATGCCGGTGACGCTGCTCGGATCGCAGCCGCTGGTGCTGGTGGGCAAGCCCGAACTCGCTCCCCAAACGGCCGCCGACCTCTATGCGGCCATCAAGGCGGCTCCCGGCAGGTACAGCTACGCCACTTCCGGCGTGGGCACTTCGCTGCACCTGGGCGGCGAACTCCTGAAGCAGCAGGGCGGCATCTCCGTCGTGCATATTCCCTATCGCGCAGGGGCCCAGATCGTGACCGACCTGGCAGGCAACCAGATCGACCTGGCTGTCCTGCCGCTGTCGCTGGTGATGCAGCAGGTGCAGGCCGGCAAAATCCGGGCCTACGGTGTCATGAGCGCCTCGGCATCTGCAGCCATGCCCGGCATCGTTCCCCTGGCCCAGGTGCCGGCTTGGAAGGGCGTGGAGGTTTCGGTTTGGCAGGGCATTTTCGCTCCCGCCGGCACCGACGCCGCGATCATCGCCCGGCTGCATCGGGAACTGACGGAAGTCCTTCGTTCTCCCGATTTGCAAAAGAAATTCGCCGAGGCTGGCGTGACCAGCCTGGGCTTGGGCCCCGAGGACTTCGCGGCCTTTCTCAAGCGCGAGGAGAAGAAGTTTTCGGAGGTGGTCGTCCGTGGTCGGATTCAGGCGGAATAGGAAGGACGGCAGCGTGCAAGTATCGCGGCGAGCCTGCCGAGCAAGACGTTGTCCACCGGCGCTTGGAGATCGATGGCAAGGTTGCGGCGGTAATAGGGGCTGAGGTCCAGGCCCACGCCCAGGCCGCAGATGGCGATGCCGGTCTCGGCCTCGCGCCGCGCCACGACCTCGCGCAGGTGCTGGTCGAGGTAATGGGCGTCGTTGGCCAGCTGGGTCGCGCTGTCCATGGGGCAGCCGTCCGAGACCACGACCAGCCATTTGCGCGGCTCGCCGCGTGCGGCCAGGCGCGCGCAGGCCCAGTCCACGGCCTCGCCGTCTATGCCTTCGCGGAACAGGTCGGCCTTGAGCAGGGCCGCGATGCCGGGTCGCGCGCGGCGCCAGGGCTGGTCGGCATGCTTGAACACCAGGTGGCAGGCCTCGTTGAGCCGGCCCGGGTGGCTGGGGCGGCCGGCGCGCAGCCAGTCGCGCTGGGCGCGGCCGCCGTTCCAGGCGCGCGTGGTGAAGCCCAGCACCTCGCTGGCCAGGCCGGCTTGCTCGAGCGCGCGCACGAAGACGTCGACCAGCAGGGCCACGGATTCGACATGCTGCTTCATCGAGCCCGAGCAGTCGATCAGAAAGCTCACCACGCCCTCGGCCGCCGGGTCCTGGCGCTCGATGCGGAACAGGCGGCGCTCGCTGGGCGAGACGATGAGCTGGGGCAGGCGCCGCCCGTCGATGTGGCCGGCCTCCTGGCCGCCTTCCCAGCCCTCGCGCCGGGGCAGCGCGAGGCTGGCCTTGAGCTCGCGCGCCAGCCGCGCCAGGTTGAGGCCCTGGCCGGCGATGCGGCGGTCCAGGCGTTCGCGGTATTCGCGCAGCAGGGCGGCGCGCACCAGCGAGGCCGCCGGCAGCTCGCAGTCGTAGGCGCGGGTGTAGACGCGGTAGCCGTCCTCGGCCTCGGCGAGCACGCGGCTGTCGGCCGAGTGCACGGTCGCGATGCCGCCGCCGTCGCCGCCCTCGAGGTCCGGCCACAGGCTGAAGCCCTGGCGCCGCCGTGGCCGCCCGGCCTCGGGCGCCTGCTCGCCTGGCGCGGCGCCGGCCTCCTGCCCGGCCTCGCGGATCATCCCGCTTACCGCGTCGGCGATGGCCAGCGCATGGCGCGCGTAGGCGGCCTGCTCGAAGCGGCTGCGGCGCAGGCCGGCCAGCGCGTGGCCCAGCCGCGGCACCAGGGCCATGCGCGTGGCCTCGATCAGGTCCTCCGTGGCCTCGTGCACGGGCTCGGCCGTGACGCGGGCGCGGCAGACCTGGGCCACGGTGTAGAGCAGGATGCCGGTGGCGGTCTCGGTCAGGCCGCTGTCGTGGAAGGCCAGCGACCACTGCGCGTGGCGGTGCCGCAGGTTGCTCAGCAGGCCAGGCAGCTGCGGCGCGGCCAGGGCCTCGCAGCGCAGCTGCTCGAGCATCTCGAACAGCAGGCGCGGCAGCGGCTCGGCCGGGCTCAGCGCGGCGTGCAGCGCGGCGTCGGAATGCGCGAGGCGCAGCGCCATGCCGTCGGCCGCGCCGCGAAACGAGGCGAAGTCGTCCTGCTCCAGCGAGGGGGCGAGGTGCGGGGCGAACAAGGGCAGGGCGCGCTGGCCGCGGTGCAGGCGCCGGCCGCGGAAATGCAGGGCCGGGTCGCCGCAGAGCGCGCGTATCGCCCCGGCGCAGAGCGCCTCGACCCGCTGCTGGTGGCGCGCGGCGGCCTGGGGCGTGGCCATGGCATCAGGCGGCGGGCAAGGCCAGCGCGTAGGACTCGGCCAGCTCGCGGTCGAAGCAGCGCTGGAAATACTCGGCGACCAGAGGGCGCTCGGCCTCGTCGCATTTGTTGACGAAGGACAGGCGCAGGGCCAGGGCCGGGTCGCGGAAGATCTCCAGGTTCTCGGCCCAGGTGATCACGCCGCGCGGCGACATCAGCGTGGACAGGTCGCCGGCCGCGAAGCCGCGGCGCGTGAGCTCGGCCAGCGCCACCATGCGGCCCACGAGGGCGCGGCCGGCCTCGTCGTCCAGGCGCGGCACGCGCGCCAGCACGATGGCGGTCTCCTCCTCGGGCGGCAGGTAGTTCAGCGTGGCCACGATGTTCCAGCGGTCGATCTGCGCGTGGTTCAGCCGCTGGGCGCCGTGGTAGAGGCCGTTGAGGTTGCCCAGGCCCACGGTGTTGCAGGTGGCGAACAGGCGGAAATGGCGGTGCGGGCGCAGCACGCGGTTCTGGTCCATCAGCGTGAACTTGCCGTCGCGCTCGAGCAGGCGCTGGATCACGAACATCACGTCGGGGCGGCCCGCGTCGTACTCGTCGAAGACCAGCGCCACCGGGCGCTGCAGGGCCCAGGGCACGATGCCCTCCTGGAACTCGGTGACCTGCAGGCCCTCGCGCAGCACCACGGCGTCCTTGCCGACCAGGTCGAGGCGGCTGATGTGGCCGTCCAGGTTGACGCGCACGCAGGGCCAGTTCAGCCGCGCGGCCACCTGCTCGACGTGGCTGGACTTGCCCGTGCCGTGCAGTCCCTGCACCATCACGCGCCGGTCGCGGCCGAAGCCGGCCAGCAGGGCCAGGGTGACGTCGGGGTTGAAGCGGTAGGCCGGGTCGATCTCGGGCACATGCTCGTCGCGCTCGACGAAGGCAGGCGCCTGCAGATCGCTGTCTATGCCGAACAGCTCGCGCACGGACACCATGCGCTGGGGGCGGGCGGTGCAGGGCTCGACCATGGCTTCTCCTCGGGGTGGGTCTCAGGCGCTGGCGGCGCCGTGCGTGGGAATGGCGTCGCCCTCGATGCGGCTCAGCGCCGCGGCGGCGCGCTGCAGCGGCGGCAGCAGCTGCAGGGCCTTGTCCGGCGTGAGCCGCATGATGGGCGCCTGCACGGCCACGCAGAGGTTGGAGCGCCCGCTGGCCGAGGGCACGAGCACGGCCACGCACAGCAGGCCGGGCAGGAACTCCTCGTTGTCGAGCGCGAAGCCCTGGCGCTTGACCTCGCGGATCTCCTGCTCGAGCAGCGCCATCTCGGTCAGGGTCTTGGGCGTGTAGGCCTCCAGCGGCGCATGCGCGAGCAGGCGCTGGCGCTGCGAGGGCGTCATCTCGGCCAGGAAGACCTTGCCGCTGGCCGAGCAGTGCACCGGCACGCGCGAGCCCGGGTGCAGGTAAAAGCGCAGCGGCGCGACGGTCTCGACCCGGTCCAGGTAGACCACCTCGCTGCCCGACAGGGCGGTGAGGTTGCAGCTCTCGCCGACCTCCTCGACCAGGCGGCGCAGCACGGCGTGGCGCGCGCCGTGCAAGGTGTCGTTGAGCAGCAGGTTCTCGGCCAGCCGGCGCAGGCGCACGCCGGTGCCGTAGTGGCGGCCGTCCACGCTGCGCTCGAGCAGGCCCGCGCTCTCCAGCTGCTGCAGCATGCGGTGCAGGGTGGGCTTGGGCAGGCGGGTCTCCTCCGCCAGGCCCTGCAGCGAGAACAGCTGGTCCTTGGAGGCGATCACCTCGAGCAGGGCGAACAGCCGCATGGTGGGCGTGTCGCCGTTGATCTCGACCAGGTCCGACTTGGGGTTGGGCACGATTTCCATGGCTTCATGATAGTCGAATTCCGAAAAACAGTGAAAAAAATTCTGAATTCCGAGATTTGTGTTGACTTTCGCCGTTTCCCATCCTATATTTCGCTCACATTTCGAAATTCGGAATGAAACGTATCGAATTTTTGTGCAACCGATCCTAGACCACAGGAGACCCTCATGAGCCAACCCTCCCGCGATAGCCGCAGCGTTGCCAGCGGCGTGCAGAAGATGACCCCCTCGGAAGCCTTCGTCGAAACCCTGGTCGCCAACGGCGTGACCGACATGTTCGGCATCATGGGCTCGGCCTTCATGGACGCCATGGACATCTTTGCGCCGGCCGGCATCCGCCTGATCCCCGTGGTGCACGAGCAGGGCGCGGGCCACATGGCCGACGGCTATGCCCGCGTCTCGGGCCGCCACGGCGTGGTGATCGGCCAGAACGGCCCCGGCATCAGCAACTGCGTCACCGCCATCGCAGCCGCCTACTGGGCGCACAGCCCGGTGGTCATCGTGACCCCCGAGACCGGCACCATGGGCATGGGCCTGGGCGGCTTCCAGGAGGCCAACCAGCTGCCCATGTTCCAGGAGTTCACCAAGTACCAGGGCCATGTGAACAACCCCAAGCGCATGGCCGAGTACACGGCGCGCTGCTTCGACCGCGCGATGAGCGAGATGGGCCCGACCCAGCTCAACATCCCGCGCGACCATTTCTACGGCGAGATCAGCGCCGAGATCCCCCAGCCCCAGCGCCTGGACCGCGGCCCCGGCGGCGAAGCCAGCCTCAACGAGGCGGCCGAGCTGCTGGCCACGGCCAAGTTCCCGGTCATCCTCTCGGGCGGCGGCGTGGTCATGGCCGACGGCGTGGAGGAATGCAAGGCCCTGGCCGAGCGCCTGGGCGCGCCGGTGGTCAACAGCTACCTGCACAACGACAGCTTCCCGGCCAGCCATCCGCTGTGGTGCGGCCCGCTGGGCTACCAGGGCAGCAAGGCGGCGATGAAGCTGATGGCCCAGGCCGACGTGGTGATCGCCCTGGGCTCGCGCCTGGGCCCCTTCGGCACCCTGCCGCAGCACGGCATGGACTACTGGCCCAAGAACGCCAAGATCATCCAGATCGACGCCGACCACAAGATGCTGGGCCTGGTCAAGAAGATCTCGGTCGGCATCTGCGGCGACGCCAAGGCCGCGGCCGTGGCCCTGGTGCAGCGCCTGGCCGGCAAGACCCTGGCCTGCGATGCCACGCGCGGCCAGCGCGCCGACCGCATCGCCACCGAGAAGGCGGCCTGGGAGCAGGAGCTCGACGAGTGGACGCACGAGCGCGACCCCTACAGCCTGGACATGATCGAGGAGAACGCCAACGAGAAGCCGTTCTCGGGCGGCCAGTACCTGCACCCGCGCCAGGTGCTGCGCGAGCTCGAGAAGGCCATGCCGGCCGACGTGATGGTCTCCACCGACATCGGCAACATCAACTCGGTGGCCAACAGCTACCTGCGCTTCGAGAAGCCGCGCAGCTTCTTCGCGCCCATGAGCTTCGGCAACTGCGGCTACGCCCTGCCGACCATCATGGGCGCCAAGGTCGCGGCGCCGCACCGCCCGGCCATCGCCTACGCCGGTGACGGCGCCTGGGGCATGAGCCTGATGGAGACCATGACCGCGGTGCGCCACAACATCCCGGTCACGGCCGTGGTGTTCCACAACCGCCAGTGGGGCGCGGAGAAGAAGAACCAGGTCGACTTCTACAACCGCCGCTTCGTCGCCGGCGAGCTGGAGAGCGAGAGCTTCGCCGGCATCGCCAAGGCCATGGGCGCCGAGGGCATCGTGGTCGACCGGCTGGAGGACGTGGGCCCGGCGCTCAAGAAGGCGGTGGACCTGCAGATGAACCAGGGCAAGACCTGCGTGATCGAGGTCATGTGTACGCGCGAGCTCGGCGACCCGTTCCGCCGCGACGCCCTGGCCAAGCCGGTGCGCCTGCTCGAGAAGTACAAGGACTACGTCTGAGCCGCCGCGTCTGAGCCTGCGCGCGCCGCCCGGCTTCACCGCCAGCGGCGCGCCCCGTCCCACCTCCACGAGACCCGCCATGGCCCTCCCTGAACCCGCAACGGCGCACCCGCATCCGCACCTGCACGCCCTGGTCGAGGCCGCGCGCGAGCGCGGCCCGCTGCCCCTCGCCATCGCCTACCCCTGCGACCGCAACTCGCTGGAATCGGCGCGCGCGGCCGCCCGCGCCGGCCTGGCCCAGCCCATCCTGGTCGGGCCGCGCGCGCGCATCGCGGCCGCCGCCGCCGAGGCCGATGTCGACCTGGGCGCGCTGCGCCTGCACGAGACCGCCGACGACCCGGTTGCCGCCGCGGCGGCCGCCGCCGCCCTGTGCCGCGACGGCCAGGCCCAGGCCTTGATGAAGGGCAGCCTGCACAGCGACGAGCTGCTGGCCGCGGCTCTGGCGCGCGAGGCCGGGCTGCGCGGCGTGCGCCGCGCCAGCCATGTCTTCGTGCTCGACGTGCCGGGCATGGACCGGCCGCTCTTGATCAGCGACTGCGTGGTCAACATCGCGCCCACGCTGGTGGACAAGCGCGACATCGCGCAGAACGCGATCGAGCTGGCCCAGGCCCTGGGCATCGCGAGGCCGCGCGTGGCCGTGCTGTCGGCCGTGGAGACCGTGAACCCGGCCATCCCCGGCACCATAGACGCGGCCGCCCTGTGCAAGATGGCCGACCGCGGCCAGATCCGCGGCGGCGTGCTCGACGGCCCGCTGGCCTTCGACAACGCGATCTCGGCCCAGTCGGCGCGCAACAAGGGCATCGTCTCCGAGGTGGCGGGCCGCCCCGACCTGCTGCTGGTGCCCAGCCTGGAGGCCGGCAACATGGTCTACAAGCAGCTGGTCTACATGGCGGGCGCCGAATGCGCCGGCCTGGTGCTGGGCCTGCGCGTGCCCGTGGTGCTGACCAGCCGCTCCGATTCGGTGGCCAGCCGCATCGCCTCCTGCGCGCTGGCGGTGCTGATGGGCGCCGCCGCCGCACCGCTGGAGCAGGCGGCATGAGCGCCGCCGGGCCGTCCCAAGGCGCGAAGGCCCCCTTGGGGGGCAGCGCCGCACACGAAGTGGCAAGCGTGGGGGCTCGCATGAGCGCCTTGCCCGATACCGCCGCCCTGGCCGGACCCGCCACGCGTTTCGCGCCGCTGGCCCGGCTGCTGCCCGGCGCCGGCCTGTCGGCCGTGCTGGCCATGGCCGCCACCCTGGTTTCCACCCTGCACGGCGGGCCTCAGCTGCTCTACGCGCTGTTCTTCGGTGTGGCCTTCCACTACCTGAGCCAGGAGGCGCGCACCCGGCCCGGCATAGAGTTCTGCGCGCGCGGTGTGCTGCGCCTGGGCGTGGGCCTGCTGGGCGCGCGCATCACGGCCGCCCAGATCGCAGGCCTGGGCTGGCACACGGCGGCCATCGTGATCGCGGCCGTGCTCACCACCCTGCTGTGCGGCTGGTTGCTGGGCCGCGCCCTGGGCCTGACGCGCGCCCAGGGCGTGCTCTCGGGCGGCGCGGTCGCGATCTGCGGCGCCTCGGCCGCGCTGGCCATCTCGGCCGTGCTGCCGCGCGAGAAGGACGGCGAGCGCTTCACCCTGATGGTGGTGGTCACGGTGACCGTGCTGTCCACCTTGGCCATGGTGCTCTACCCGCTGGTGGCGCGGCTGTTGCACCTGCCGCCCGAGCTGGCCGGCCTGTTCCTGGGCGGCACCATCCACGACGTGGCCCAGGTGGTCGGCGCGGGCTACACCCTGGGCCAGGAGGCGGGCGACTACGCGACCATCGTCAAGCTGTTCCGCGTGTCCATGCTGGCGCTGGTCGTGCTCGTGGTGTCCCTGGCGTTCAAGCGCCAGCGCGAGGCCGCGGACGGCGGCCCCACGGCCCGGCGCCAGCGCCTCGTGCCCTGGTTCCTGTGGCTGTTCGTCGGCCTGGTACTGGCCAATTCGCTGGGCGCGGTGGCGCCGGCGCTGCAGCAGGGGATGGGCGACCTCTCGCGCGCCTGCCTGGTCACGGCCATCGCCGCCCTGGGCATGAAGACCTCGTTCCGCGAGCTGGCCAGCGCCGGCTGGCGCCCCTTGCTGCTGCTGCTGACCGAGACCCTGTGGATGGCGGGCCTGGTGCTGGTGGCGATCTGCTGGCTTTGACGCCCCGGGGCTGAGAGTGGGGCGCGCTCGTGCCACACTCGAGGGTTTTTCAGACCCCGGCCCCCGATGTCTTCTCCCTCCGCGCTCGCCCAATCCGCCCTGCAGGCCTTCGACGACCTGGTCCAGGCCAGCGGGGAGCTGCGCGACCGCCCCGGCCAGCGCCAGATGGCCGAGCAGGTCGCCCGCGTCTTCAGCCAGGCCGGCCTGGGCAAGGCGCAGGAGGACGAGGCCGAGCCGGCGCGCGCCGTGGCCGTGATCCAGGCCGGCACGGGCGTGGGCAAGTCGCTGGCCTATTGCGCGCCGGCCGTCGCCCTGGCGCTGGCGCGCAACACCCGGGTGCTGATCGCCACCGCCACCGTGGCCCTGCAGGAGCAACTGGTGCACAAGGACCTGCCGGCGCTGGCGGCGCAGATGCCCCAGCCCTTCCGCCATGCGCTGGCCAAGGGGCGCGGCCGCTATGTCTGCAAGCTCAAGCTGGCGCGCCTGGCCGGCCAGGCCGAGGCCGAGGCGGACGAGGACCTGTTCGCCGACGAGGAGGCCGAGGCCGGCGGCCCGCCGCCCGCGCGCCAGGACAGCGAGGCACAGCGCCAGGCCTATGCCGCCATGGCGCGCGAACTGGCCGGTGGCGCCTGGGACGGCGACCGCGACAGCCTGGCCGATCCGCCCGAGGCCGAGCTCTGGCGTCCGGTCTCGGCCGAGGCCAGCTCCTGCACCGGCAAGCACTGCCCGGCGTTTGCCAACTGCACGTACTACGACAAGCGCAAGGAGCTGGTCGGCGCCCAGGTCATCGTGGCCAACCACGACCTGCTGCTGTCCTCGCTGGGCTCGCGCCTGCTGCCCGAGCTCGACAACTGCCTGCTGGTGCTGGACGAGGGCCACCACCTGCCCGCCACGGCGCTCGACCAGTTCGCCTGCCAGATGGACCTCAGCCGCAGCCACTGGGTGGAGCAACTGGCGCGCCGCACGCTGCGCATAGGCGGCCTGGTCGCGGTGTCCGAGGTGGCCGATGTGCCGCGCCTGGCGGCCCAGCTGCGCCAGACCCTGCTGGACCTGTCGCGCCTGGTGATGGACCTCTACGGCTCGGCGCTCAAGGAGGCGCCGCGCGGCGGCGGCCCGGCGCGCGCGCGCCTGCCGCGCGGCGAGCTGCCGGCGGCACTCGACGAGCCGCTGCGCCTGCTGTCGGTCACGGCCGAGTCCTTCCTGGCCTGCGTGAGCGCGGTGGCCAAGGCCCTGCGCGCCGAGATCCGCGACAAGCCCGGGGAGGCGCGGCGCCTGTCGACGCTGTACGCGCAGATCGGCATGCTGGCGCCGCGGCTGGAGGCCGTGCACGCCACGGCCCAACTGCTGCTGCAGGAGGCCGGCCCCGGCGAGGTGCCGGCCGCCAAGTGGTTCAGCTGCGAGGTCGACGGCGAGTTCATCGTGGTCAAGGCCCATGCCAGCCCCATCCTGCCCGGCGCCACGCTGCGCCACCAGCTCTGGTCGGCGGTGCGCGGCGCCGTGGTCACCTCGGCCACGCTGACCAGCTGCGGCCGCTTCGACTTCTTCCTGCGCGAGGCCGGCCTGCACGGCGACCCGGCCGTCGCCACGCTGGAAGTGGCCAGCCCCTTCGACTACGCGGCCCAGGGCCGCTTCATCGCCGCCGAGACCCTGGCCGACCCCAAGGACGCGGCCGGCTTCAACGCCGAGATGGCCCAAGCCCTGGTGCGCGACCTGGCCGCGGTGCGCCGCGGCGCCCTGGTGCTGTTCACCTCGCGCGAGCAGATGCGCGTGGCCGTGCAGGCCCTGCCGGCCGCGCTGCGCGAGACCGTGCTGGTGCAGACCGAGCTGCCGCGCGCCGTGCTGCTGCGACGCCACCGCGAGCGGGTGGAGGCCGGCGGGCCCTCGGTGATCTTCGGCATGCAGTCCTTCGGCGAGGGCCTGGACCTGCCCGGGGCGCTGTGCGAATCGCTGTTCATCGCCAAGCTGCCGTTCGCGCCGCCCGACGACCCGGTGGGCGAGGCGCGCGCCGAGTGGCTGCGCGGCGCCGGGCGCGACCCCTTCAGCGAGCTCGTGGTGCCGGCCACCGCGATACGCCTGGCGCAATGGGCGGGGCGCGCGATCCGCACCGAGACCGACCGCGCCGAGGTCACCTGCTACGACCGGCGCCTCACGCGCACCGCCTACGGCCAGCGCCTGCTGCAGGGCCTGCCGCCGTTCACGCGGCTGCGCCGGGACGCCGAGGGCCGGCCGCTGGGCGTATCCCAGGAGGTCGCGGCGCAGGCATGACGGCGGCTGCCGAAGCGGCGCCCTTCAGAACCGCTCGATCCCCGGGAAGGCCAGGCGGCCGCCGCGCACCAGCATCTTGCCGTACTCGGCGCAGCGGTTGAGCGTGGGGATGACCTTGCCGGGGTTGAGCAGGCCCTGGGGGTCGAAGGCGCGCTTGACGCCGAACATCTGCTCGTTCTCGGCGGCCGAGAACTGCACGCACATGCTGTTGAGCTTCTCCACGCCCACGCCATGCTCGCCGGTCACCGTGCCGCCCATGGCCACGCTGGTCTCGAGGATGTCGGCGCCGAACAGCTCGCAGCGCTGCAGCTGGTCGGGGTCGTTGGCATCGAACAGGATCAGCGGGTGCAGGTTGCCGTCGCCGGCATGGAACACGTTGGCGCAGCGCAGGCCGTATTTCTTCTCCATGTCCTGGATCGCGAGCAGGATGTCGGCCAGGCGCTTGCGCGGGATGGTCGAGTCCATGCACATGTAGTCGGGGCTGATGCGGCCCGAGGCCGGGAAGGCGTTCTTGCGCCCGCTCCAGAAGCGCATGCGCTCGGCCTCGTCGCGGCTCACCGCGATGGCGGTCGCGCCGGCCTCGCGCAGCACGGCGCTCATGCGACCGATTTCCTCCTCGACCTCCTCGGGCGTGCCGTCGCTCTCGCACAGCAGGATGGCCTCGGCGCTGAGGTCGTAGCCGGCATGCACGAAATCCTCCACGGCCGCCGTCATGGGCTTGTCCATCATCTCCAGGCCGGCCGGGATGATGCCGGCCGCGATCACGGCGGCCACGGCGTCGCCGGCCTTTCGCACGTCGTCGAAGCTGGCCATGATGCAACGCGCCAGCTGGGGCCTGGGCACCAGCTTGACGGTGACCTCGGTGGTCACGGCCAGCATGCCCTCGCTGCCTATCACCAGGGCCAGCAGGTCGTAGCCCGGGGCGTCGAGCGCGTCGGCGCCGAACTCCACCGGCTCGCCCGTGATCGTGAAGCCCTTGACCTTGAGCACGTTGTGCACCGTGAGGCCGTACTTGAGGCAGTGCACGCCGCCCGAGTTCTCGGCCACGTTGCCGCCTATGGTGCAGGCGATCTGGCTCGAGGGGTCGGGCGCGTAGTACAGGCCATGGGGCGCCGCGGCCTCGCTGATGGCCAGGTTGCGCACGCCGCATTGCACCACGGCCGTGCGGCTCGCCGGGTCCACTTTCAGGATCTGGTTGAACTTGGCCAGCGACAGGGTCACGCCCAGGCGGTGCGGCATGGCGCCGCCCGACAGGCCGGTGCCGGCGCCGCGCGCCACCACCGGCACCTGCAGCGCATGGCAGGTGCGCAGCACGGCCTGCACCTGCTCGTAGCTCTCGGGCAGGGCCACGACCAGCGGGCGCTCGCGGTAGGCGGTCAGGCCGTCGCATTCGTAGGGCACGGTGTCCTCGGGCGTGTAGAGGATGGCGTGCCCGGGCAGCACGGTAGACAGGGCCTGCACGATCTGCGCCTGGCGCTGGGCCTTGTCGGGCACGGGCTGGGAGGTGGGGGTGGCTGGGTCGTTCATGGCGCGGGACGGGCTGAATTCATCCGTCACTGTAGGCGAAAGCGCGGGCCCGGCGCGTGAGGATTTTTACAGCGGAGGCTGAAGCGCTTTCTTCGGCATGGCGGCCGCCGGCACAGAAAGTTACAGGAAAAACGTGGTGACCGTGCGCCGGGCCGCGGCCCAGGCCTAACCTCGGACCATGGTGCCCTCTGTCCGTCCCTCTACCATTGCCCAGCCCCTGCTGGCCTGCCTGCTGGGGAGCGCCAGCCTCTGGGCCGGCGCACAGACCGCCCTGTTCGAGGGGCCGCTGCCCACGCGCATGCAGTTCTGCCAGCAGGAACTGCAGGGCGCCGAGGGCGAGGAGCGGCGGCAGCTGCTGCGCGCATGCCTGGTACGCCGCGCCGACGGCGAGCGCCTGGTGCTGCGCGAATGCCGCCAGCGGTTGCGCGAGGCGCGCGTGGCGCCGGCCGAGCGCCAGCGCTGGCAGCGCGACTGCGAATACCGCGCGCTGGCCGTGCATTCGAGCGAACTGCCTCAGACGACCGTGGCCGCTCCGGAGCCGGCGGCACAAGACCAGGCGCCGGCGGATGCGGTGGCGCCGGCTGCGCCCCAGTTGCTCGAATCGGCCGGCCCCGTCACCTCGGTCGAGGCGCCGGCCGCGCCCTGAGCGGGATCAGGCCACGCTCTTCTTCAGCCACTCGGCGAAGGCCGCGCATTCCCAGCGCTCCATGGCGCCGGTGCGCCAGCACAGGTAATGCGCGTGCGGGCTGGGCACGTTGCGCGCGTACAGGCGCTCGAGCGAGCCGTTCTCTATCCAGGGCGCGCCGAGCTTGAGGCGCACCAGGGCCACGCCCAGACCCTGGGCCGCGGCGTCGCACATCAGGCCGATGTCGTTGAACGACGATCCCTCCATGGGCTCGGGCCAGTCCAGGCCGTGGGCGGCGAACCAGGTGCGCCAGGGCTCCAGCGGGCTGCGCAGCAGCGGCGCGCGCAGCAGGTCCTCGGGCGCGTCGAACGGCCCGTTCTCGCGTATCCAGGCCGGCGAGGCCAGCGGCGTGACCTCGTCCTTGATCAGGCACAGGTGCTCGACGTCGGCGTAGCGGCCGGTGCCAAAGCGTATGGTCAGGTCGGCGTCCTCGGCCACCACGTCCAGCAGCGGGATGCTGACCTGCAGCGTGAGGTCGATCTCGGGGTAGGCCTCGGCGAACTGGCGCAGGCGCGGCATCAGGATGGAGCGCGCGAAGGTCGGCGTCACGGCGAGCTTGAGCTTGCGCTTGCCCGGCGAGGCGGCGGCGCCGGGGAACCTCTGCAGCGAGGCCAGGCCCTCGCGCACATGGGCCAGGTACTCGCTGCCCTCGGTGGTCAGCGAGAAGTCGGCGCGGCCGAACAGCTTGGTGCCAATGATCTGCTCGAGCTGGCGCACGCGGTGGCTGACGGCGCTGGGCGTCACGCACAGCTCCTCGGCCGCCTGCGTCACGCTGCGCAGGCGCGCCAGCGCCTCGAAGGTCAGCAGGCATTGCACCGGGGGAATCCTGATGGTCATGTCTGAGTCTCGCGTGACGCTTTCGGGGCAGGGGGTTAGCGGAACACTACCGTGCGGTGCCCGTTCAGCAGCACGCGGTGCTCGCTGTGCCACTTGACGGCGCGCGCCAGCACCTGGCTCTCGGTGTCGCGGCCCACGGTGGTGAGGTCCTCCACCGTGTGCGTGTGGTCCACGCGCGCCACGTCCTGCTCGATGATGGGGCCCTCGTCGAGGTCGGCCGTCACGTAGTGGGCGGTGGCGCCGATCAGCTTCACGCCGCGGTCGTGCGCCTGGTAGTAGGGCTTGGCGCCCTTGAAGCTGGGCAGGAAGCTGTGGTGGATGTTGATCGCGCGGCCGGCGAGCTTGCGGCACAGCTCGTCCGACAGGATCTGCATGTAGCGCGCCAGCACCACCAGCTCGGCCCCCTCGGCCTCGATGATCTCGTACTGCCGGGCCTCGGCCTGGGCCTTGGCCTGGGCCGTCACCGGGATGTGGTGGAAGGGCACGTTGTAGCTGGCCGCGAGCTGGTAGAAGTCGCGGTGGTTGCTGACGATGGCGGCAATATGAAGCGGCAGCAGGCCGCTCTTCCAGCGGAACAGCAGGTCGTTCAGGCAATGCCCTTCCTTGCTGACCATGATCACGGTGCGCATGGGCTCGGTGGTGGCGTGCAGGTGCCAGGCCATCTGGAAGGGCTCGGCGAACTGCCGCAGCTGCGCCCGCAGCTCCTCGGGCGCGACCTGGTCGCAGGCGAACTGCACGCGCATGAAGAACAGGCCGGTGTCGTGGTCGTTGTACTGCGCGGCTTCCTCGATGTTGCCGCCGCGCTCCAGCAGGAAGCCCGAGACCGCGTGCACGATGCCGGGGCGGTCCGGGCAGGACAGGTTCAGGATGTAGGCGTGGTTCATAAGCCTCGAATTGTCGCAGGACGGCCGGGCGCCCGGCGCCGGGGCTGCGGCGGCCCGGCTTCGGTGCCAGAATGAGCCCCTGGCCGCGTTCGGCAGCTGAGGAGACAAGCGCATGGACCACAACGATTTCCGCATGGACCACCACTGGCTGCCCTTCACGTCGAACCGCGATTTCCGCCAGGACCCGCGCGTGTTCGTTGCCGCCGACGGCATGCATTTCAGCACCCACGACGGCAAGCAGGTGCTGGACGGCGTGTCCAGCCTCTGGTGCGTGGGCGCGGGCCACAACCGACGGGCCATCAACGAGGCCATCAAGAAGCAGTTGGATACGCTGGACTACGCCACGGCCTTCCAGGCCAGCAACGACCAGGCCTTCCGTGCCTCCGAGATGATCGCCGCGATGGCGCCGGGCGACCTCAACCAGGTGCTGTTCTGCAACTCGGGCTCCGAGGCGGCCGACACCTCGCTCAAGCTGGCCCTGGCTTACCACCGCGCGCGCGGCGAGGGCCAGCGCCAGGTCTTCATAGGGCGCGAGCGCGGCTACCACGGCGTGGGCTTCGGCGGCATGAGCGTGGGCGGCATCCCGGCCAACCGCAAGGCCTTCGGCGGGCAGCTGCTGCCGCGCGTGGACCACATGCGCTTCATCCACGACCCGGTCCGGCACGCCTACATCCACAACCAGGAGCCGGTCTGGGACGAGGACCCGTTGCTCGAGCTGGAAACCCGCATCCTGCCCTTGCACGACCCGTCCAACGTGGCGGCCATCATCGTCGAGCCGGTGGCCGGCAGCGCCGGTTGGTACCTGCCGCCCCAGGGCTACCTGCAGCGCCTGCGCGAGATCTGCGACAAGCACGGCATCCTGCTGATCTTCGACGAGGTGATCACCGGCTTCGGCCGCCTGGGCGCCAACTTCGCGGCGGACTTCTACGGCGTGCAGCCCGACATGCTGAACTTCGCCAAGTGCGTGACCAACGGCGTGGTGCCGCTGGGTGGCGTGATCTGCCGCGACTTCATCCACGAGGCCGTGATGAGCGCCGGCGGCCCGGCGCATGCGGTCGAGTTCTTGCACGGCTACACCTACTCGGGCCATCCGGTGGCCTGCGCCGCGGCCATCGCCACGCTGGACCTGTACCGCGAGGAGGGCCTGTTCGAGCGTGCCGGCCGCATGGGGCTGGCCCTAGGCGACGCCATGCACCAGGCCCTGCGTGGACTGCCCAACGTGGTCGGCATACGCACGCTGGGCCTGGCCGGCGCGGTGGAGCTGGCGCCGCGGCCCGGCGCGCCGGGCAAGCGCGGCTACGAGGTCTTCCTCGACTGCTTCCACCATGGCGCCCTGGTCCGCCCGGCCGGCGACAACCTGGTGCTGGCGCCGCCCTACATCGTCGAGCAGGCGCAGATCGACCAGCTGGTCGGCACCCTGGCCGAGGCGATCCGGCGCCAGGCCTGAGCGCAGCCTCGCTCAGGGGCGGGGCGGCAGGCGCTCGCGCAGCCCCGCGCAGGGGTCGCCCGGCGGCAGGGCCGGCGTGGGCCAGAGCAGGTCGCCATCGGCGAGTCCGATCTCGGCTGGCGCCAGCTCGGCGCCGCCGGAGCGGGCCAGCACGATCTGCAGCGAGGCCGTGCTGGGCAGGTGGCGCGGCACACCGAGGTCGCGCCGCACATGGACGCTGCCGGCGATCAGCAGCACGCTGCGGCCGGAGCTGCGCGCCCGGGTCAGGGTGTCCGCCATGGCCTGGTCGCGCGCGATCTGCACGCGTAGCATGGGCGCGATGCGCGGCTCGGGCAGCAGGCCGCAATGGCCGTCGCGGATCAGCGCCTGCAGGCGGGTCAGGCCCGCCGCGTCGAGCCGCGCCTCGAGCGCGGCGTCCTGCGCCGCCGCGCCCATCTGCGCGCGCGGCAGGTTGGCGCCCAGCACCGGCACGCCGGCGCGCACCGCGGCCATCACCACCGGGCCATAGCGCGCCCAGGGCCAGGCCGCGTCCTGCCAGGCCAGCGCGGCACGCACCTGGTCCTCGTCGGCCGCGGGCGGCAGGCCGGCCGTGCTGCGGCCCTGCTCGGCCATCTCCAGCACCAGCCCCGCCAGGGCGCCGCGCGCGGCCAGCTTGTCGACCAGCCGGTGCTGCAAGCTCGCATGCTCGGGCGCGTCGTGCTGCTCGCCGAACAGCAGCAGATCGACTGGCCGCAAGCCGGCCAGGCGCTGGTCTTCGCCGGCCGCGAGGGCCGGCGTCGTCAACGAGCGGCAGCCGCCCAGCAACATGGCCGAGGCGAGCAGGGCGGTGACAGCGAATCGACAGGGCATGCCGCGATACTACGTGCACTCCCGATTCCCGTTCATGCGATTTCAAACTGCTGTCCGCGTGCTGGCCACGCTGGGGCTGGCCCTGGCGGCGGCCCAGCTCTGTGTCTGGCTCAAGACGCCCATCCCCTGGATGATCGGCCCTCTGCTGGCCACCGCCTTCGCCTCCATGGCCGGCCTGCCGACCCTGAGCTCGGGCGCGCTGCGCAACGGCGGCCAGTGGGTCATAGGCGCTGCCCTGGGCCTGTATTTCACGCCGCAGGTCACGGCCCTGGTGGCGGGGCTGTGGTGGGCCATCGCGCTGGGCGTGGTCTGGGCCCTGGGCCTGGGTGCCCTGTTCGGCCTGTGGCTGGAACGCCTGCACGCGCCGACCATGCCCGAGGTCGCGGCGCCGGCCATGCGCGCGACGACCTATTTCGCCGGCGCCATCGGCGGCGCCTCGGAGATGACCCTGCTGGCCGAGCGCCAGGGCGCGCGCACCGACCTGGTGGCGGCGGCGCACAGCATGAGGCTGGTGGTCGTGGTGCTGGCCATCCCCTTCGCCATGCAGTGGGCGCGCAGCCACTGGGGGCTGCAGGCCCTGGACATGACGCCGCCCGGCCCGCGCAGCGCGCAATGGCCGGGCCTGCTCTGGCTGGCGCTGGCCACCGGCGCGGGCGCCTGGTTGGCGCAGCGCCTGGGCCGCGCCAACCCCTGGTTCATGGGCGCGCTGGCCGTGTCCATGGGCCTCGCCATGGCCGGCCTGCAGCTCTCGCCTATCCCGACCTGGCTGTCCAATGCCGCCCAGCTGGTGATCGGCGTGAGCCTGGGCGTGCGCTTCACGGCCGAGTTCCTGCACACGGCGCCGCGCTGGCTGCTCTCGGTGGCCTTGGGCACGGTGTTCATGCTGTTGCTGTGCGCGGGCCTGGCCGGCCTGCTGGCCTGGGCCACTGGCCTGCACCCGGCGACCATGATCCTGGCCAGCGCGCCGGGCGGCATCGCCGAGATGGCGATCACGGCCAAGGTGCTGCAACTCGGCGTGCCCGTGGTCACGGCCTTCCAGGTCTGCCGCCTGGTGGCGGTGCTGCTGCTCGTGAACCCGCTGTTCGGCTGGTGGCGGCGGCACGCCTGAGCGCCCCGGCCCGGGCGGACCGGGACGGCTGCCTTTGACAACCGTTCAAAGTGTTGTCAAAATCTCCAACATGAAAGCGCGGCTACTGGTCCGGCAGCGTATTGAAGTCCATGCCTTTGCATTTGCCGAACTGGTGATCTGGCAACTGCCGGTGCCGCTGAAGGGCAGTGTGCACCGCTTCAAATACCGGCTCGCTTATGTGGTGGACGGTGTCTGTGTGCTCAGGTATGACAACGAAGCCGGCAAGGGCGATCACCGGCACCTGGGACAGATCGAAACCGACTATGCATTCAGCTCCCCGCGCCAACTGATGGCCGATTTTTTCGGTGATATCCAGAGGTACAACCATGAACACGCTGACGATTGACGTTTGTTCTCTGACCGAGAGCCTGGCTGAAGCCGCCCGAGCCATGGAAACAGGACAGGCGCAGGTAGGACCGCGATACAGTTTTTCCTCCGCGCAGGCGCTCATGCGCACCCTGGGCGGCAAGCGCTTCGATTTGATCCAGGCCCTGAGCGGCGCCGGCCCCGTTACCCTTCGCGAAGCCGCCCGCCGGGTGGGGCGCGATGTGAAGGCGGTGCATGGTGATGTGCACGCCCTGCTGGCCTGCGGCGTGTTGGACAAGACCGCTGACGGAAAGATCGAGTTTCCGTATGACGCGGTGCATGTGGATTTCCTGCTGAAGGCGGCGTAAGGCCAGGCCGGCGAGGCTACCGCAGCCAGGGCTCGAAGGCCTTGGCCAGCCGTTGCAGCACGGCCGGCTCGGGCAGCGGCAGGCGCATGCTTGCCTGGCCGGTGACGGGGTCGCGCTCGATGGCTATCGGTGCCGCGCCAGCGGCGCCACGAGCCGCCGCCAAGCCCTGCAGCAGCGCCGCGCCGGCTTCGAGGACGGCGGCCCAGGGGTCGGCGGCATCAGTGGGGCTGCCAGGCTCGGCGACGGGTGCCGCGCTCGCTTCGCTGGGGCTGGCTGAAGCTTCGGGTTCGCCGAGGGCATGGCTCTGTGCGACGCCGGGTGCAATCGGCTCTGCGATCACATCCGCTTCGTCCTCGCCCATGGCGCCGGCCACCTGCTCCACGCTTTCCATGAACTTGGACAGGCGCGTGCCCTGCAGGAACACCTCGCGCTCGCCACCATCGAGCACGCCCGCGAACAAGGATTTCTTGAAGGCCAGCACCGACAGCATGCCCTCCTCGATGCTGCCCTGGCCGACGAAGTTGACCACCTGCACGCCGCGCGACTGGCCCATGCGGTGCACGCGGCCTATGCGCTGCTCCAGCACGGCCGGGTTCCAGGGCAGGTCCATGTTGACCACCACGGCCGCCGCGTGCTGCAGGTTCAGCCCCACCCCGCCCGCATCGGTGGACAGGAAGAGGCGGCAATCCGGATCCTCGTGGAACTTTTCCACCAAGGCGCCGCGCTGCTCGCCCGGCACGCTGCCGCTGAACAGCACATGGCCCCAGCCGCGCTGCACCAGGCGGCGCGCGATCAGCTCATGCGTGCCCAGCCACTGGCTGAACACCACCACCTTGGCCGCCGGGTCTTCGAGCAGCTCGTCGAGCAAGGTCACCAGCTCGTCGACCTTGTGGCCATGGTCGGTCTCGTGGTCGAGCAGCCAGGTGCTGTTGCAGGCCATGCGCATGTTCTGCAAGGCGCACTGCAGGCGGCGCTGGTCGGCGTCCGACAGGTAGCCGGTCTTGCGCCAGCGCGAGACGATGCGCGTGACGATGGCGCCGTTCTCGTCGTGGTGTACGCGCTGCTCAGGTGTCAGCGGCACGAAGATGCGGTTGTCGACCCGCTCGGGCAGCTGCGCCAGCACCTCGGCCTTGCGTCGGCGCAGCATTACCGGCGCCAGGGTCTGGCCGATGCGGTCCAGCGCGCGGTAGCCGATCACGCGCCCGGCCTCGTCGCGCAGCTGGTGCTCGTCGAGCAGGCGCCAGGTGGGCCCGAGCCGGTGCTGGTCGACGAACTGCACGATAGAGATCAGCTCCTCCAGCCGGTTTTCCAGCGGCGTGCCGGTCAGCACCAAGGCATAGGGGCTGGCGATGCGCTTGAGGGCACGCGCGGCGATGGTGTTCCAGTTCTTGATGCGCTGCGCCTCGTCGGCAATCACGAGGTCCGGTGCCCAGTCGGCGATCAGGTCCGCATCGCGCGCCAGGCTTTCGTAGTGGATGATCTTGCAGAAGGCCTCTTCGCGGTATTGCAGCTGGCGCTGCGCGCGCAGGCCGTGGATCACCTGCGCCTGGCGCTCGGTGAAGCGTGCGAACTCGCTTTTCCACTGGTGCTTGAGCGAGGTCGGGCACACCACCAGCACGCGCTGCACGCCGAAGTGGCGCGCGAACAGCTCGGCCGCGGCGATGGCCTGGATGGTCTTGCCCAGGCCCATCTCGTCGCCGATCAGCGAGCGGCCGGCACGCGCGGCGAACAGCGCGCCCTCGGCCTGGTAGGGGTAGAGCTTGACTTTCAAGAGCCGGGCGAGCGCCTGGTCCCGGATGCCCTTGGGGTAGGCCTCCAGCAGGGCCGCCTGGCGGCGCTCGCCGTCGCGCAGCTGGGCGACGAACTGCCAGACGTCGTCGTGGCAGCGCAGCTCGTGGCCGCAAGCCTGGGCGGTCCGCATCAGCTGCTCCAGACCATCGAGCCTGTGGCGCGCAAGCGCACCGCCCGCAGCGGCGTCGAACAGTCTTGCGGCCTCGTTTTGCAGGACGGGCGGGCAGCCCGTGCCGGCGCGAAAGCGCAGCTGGCGTGCCTGCGTGTAGTCGAGCCAGATCTCGCTGTACACGGACTCGAATCCGCGTGCCAGCGCCGCCTTGCCGCCGCGCCGGCCGCGCAGCTTGGCGAGGGTGAACTCGATGTGCTTGCAGGTGCCCAGGTCGTTGGTGGCGTAGTCGGGGCAGGTGCAGAAGTTCTGGCCCGGGGCTTGGCCGCGGATGGCCACGCGGTAGTGCGTGCCGCTCGCGGGGTTGTGCACACGGAAGTCCGAGTACACCGGCTCCTGTCCCAGGTTCTCCAGGCCGAATGGCTGTTCGCTGCCGAATTGGCGGCGCAGCGCGGTTTGCCAGTCGGCGACCTCGAGTTCGGGCGGGCGGCGTGTGCGCGAGAGGCGGGGTTCGGGCGGCTGGGAGGCTTTCGCTTTCGATTTCGATCTGGGCTTGCGCGGGGCTGTGGACGGCATCATCGAGGCAGGGTGCGGTTGTGAATGGCGGCCTTGATTCTCGCTGACCCCGCCGCGGGGCGGGCGCGTCTGCTCAGCCCCCAATCCTGACCACGGTGCGGCCCCTGACGCGACCCTGCACGAAATCCTCGAAGGCGCCGGGCAGGGCGTCGAAGTCGATCTGGCGCGTCATCGCCGCCAGGTGGCGCGGCCTGAGGTCGCTGGCCAGGCGGTCCCAGACGCGCTGGCGCGTGGGAAAGCCCATGTAGCCGGAATCCACGCCGAGCAGGCTGACGCCGCGCAGGATGAAAGGGAACACCGTGGTGTGCAGCTCGTGGCTGGCCGCATTGCCTATGCTGGCCACGGTGCCGGCCTGCTTCATGGTCGCCAGCAGCCAGTGCAGCACCTGGCCGCCCACGTTGTCCACGGCCCCGGCCCATTGACCGGCTTCGAGCGGGCGCAGCTTGTCGAAAGCGATCTCCGAGCGCAGGCGCACCTCGGCCGCGCCGAGACCGCGCAGGTAGTCGGCCTCCTCGGCCTTGCCGGTCAGGGCCGCGACCTGGTAGCCCGCGCCGGCCAGCATGTCTATGGCCAGCCCGCCGACCCCGCCCGTCGCGCCGGTGACGACCACCGGGCCGCGCTCCGGCGCGAGGCCGTTGTCCTCCATGCGCTGTATGGCCAGCGCCGCGGTGAAGCCGGCCGTGCCCAGTGCCATGGCCTCGAACAGGCTGAGGCCCGCCGGCAGGGGCAGCACCCAGCCGGCCGGCAGGCGCGCGTACTCGGCGTAGCCGCCATGGTGGGCCACGCCGATGTCGAAGCTGGTGGCGATCACCGGGTCGCCGGGCGCAAAGCGCGGGTCGGCGCTCTCGACCACCTCGCCGGCCAGGTCGATGCCGCCCACGCAGGGAAAGCGGCGGATGATCTTGCCCGCCCCGGTGGCGGCCAGCGCGTCCTTGTAGTTGATGCTCGAGTAGTGCACGCGTATCGTCACCGCGCCGGCGTCGAGCTGGGCAGGGTCCAGCATGCTCAGGCGGCCGGCGACCTGGCCGCTTTGCGGGTCCTGCTCGATCAGGTAGGCCTTGAATGGGCTCATGGGCTTGTCTCCTTCGGGCTGTTCGTCCACATCATAAAAAAACGGCACCCGAAGGTGCCGTTGCCTGCGTCAGCGCGGGGCCGGGATTCAGGCCGCGCCGGCCTTGACCTTGAGGCGCCAGGCGTGCAGCAGCGGCTCGGTGTAGCCCGAGGGCTGGGCCTTGCCCTTGAACACCAGGTCCAGCGCGGCCTGGAAGGCGGCGCCTTGCGGGTTGGCCACCAGGGACTTGTAGCCGGGGTCGCCGGCGTTCTGGCCGTCCACCTTGGCCGCCATGCGCTCGTAGGTGGCGCGCACCTGGGCCTCGCTGACCACGCCGTGGTGCAGCCAGTTGGCCACATGCTGGCTGGAGATGCGCAGCGTGGCGCGGTCTTCCATCAGGCCGACGTCGTTGATGTCGGGCACCTTGGAGCAGCCCACGCCGGCGTCGATCCAGCGCACCACATAGCCCAGGATGCCCTGGATGTTGTTGTCCAGCTCCTGCTGCCTCTCGGCCTCGCTCCAGTTCGGCGCGGAGGCCACGGGCACGGTCAGCAGGCCGGTCAGCAGGGTCTCGCGCTCGGCCTCGGCGTCGATCTTCTCCAACTCCTGCTGCACCTGGGCCACGTTGATCTGCAGGTAGTGCAGGGCATGCAGCGTCGCGCCGGTCGGGTTCGGCACCCAGGCGGTGTTGGCGCCGGCCCTGGGATGGCCGACCTTCTGCTCCAGCATCGCGGCCATCAGGTCCGGCGCGGCCCACATGCCCTTGCCGATCTGGGCCCGGCCAGCGAGGCCGCAGGACAGGCCGACCAGCACGTTGCTCTTCTCGTAGGCCTGGATCCAGGCGCTGGTCTTCATGTCGCCCTTGCGGATCATCGGGCCGGCCAGCATGGCGGTGTGCATCTCGTCCCCGGTGCGGTCCAGGAAGCCGGTGTTGATGAAGGCCACGCGGCTGGCGGCGGCGGCGATGCAGGCCTTGAGGTTGACGCTGGTGCGGCGCTCCTCGTCCATGATGCCCAGCTTGACGGTGCTGTCCGGCAGGCCCAGCAGCTGCTCGACGCGGCCGAACAGCTCGCTGGCGAAGCCGACCTCGGCCGGGCCGTGCATCTTGGGCTTGACGATGTAGACGCTGCCGGTGCGCGAGTTGCGCAGGCCCGTGCCGTCGGGCAGGGCGCCATGGCCCTGCAGGTCGTGCAGCGCGATCGTGGTGGTGACCACGGCGTCCATGATGCCCTCGGGGATCTCCTTCACCGAGCCGTCGGCCGCGGTGTAGAGGATGGCCGGGTTGGTCATCAGGTGGCCCACGTTGCGCACGAACATCAGCGAGCGGCCGTGCAGGCGCAGCTCGCCGCCGCCCGGCGCGGTGAAGACGCGGTCGGGGTTGAGGCCGCGCGTGAGCTGCTTGCCGCCCTTCTCGAAGGTCTCGGTCAGCTTGCCCTTGTTGATGCCCAGCCAGTTGCTGTAGCCCAGCACCTTGTCCTCGGCGTCCACCGCGGCCACCGAGTCTTCCAGGTCCAGGATGGTGGACAGCGCGGCCTCGAGCACCAGGTCGCTGACGCCGGCCAAGTCGCTGGCGCCGATCGGGGTGCTGCGGTCGATCCGGATCTCGAGGTGGTTGCCGTGCCGGCGCAGCAGCACGGACGACGGGGCCGCCGTCCCGCCCAGGTAGCCGACGAACTGGGCGGGGTCCTGCAGGCCCGTGGTGCTGCCGTTCTTGAGCGTGACGACGAGCTGGCCGCCCTGCACGGCATAGCCGGTGGCGTCCTGGTGCGAGCCGCTGGCCAGCGGCGCGGCCTGGTCGAGCACATTGCGCGCGAACGCTATCACCTTGGCGCCGCGCGCCGGGTTGTAGCCCTTGCCCTTCTCGGCGCCGCCGCTCTCGGGGATGGCGTCGGTGCCGTACAGCGCATCGTAGAGCGAGCCCCAGCGCGCGTTGGCGGCGTTCAGCGCGTAGCGCGCGTTCGTGATTGGCACCACCAGCTGCGGGCCGGCCTGGGTGGCGAGCTCGGCATCCACGTTGGCGGTGGTGGTCTGAACCTGGGCCGGCTGCGGCACCAGGTAGCCGATCTTCTCCAGGAAGGCGCGGTAGGCCGGCATGTCGGTGACCGGACCCGGGTGGGCGCTGTGCCAGGCGTCGAGCTCGGCCTGCAGGCGGTCGCGCTCGGCCAGCAGGGCGATGTTCTTGGGCGCCAGGTCGGCCACGATGGCGTCGAAGCCCTGCCAGAAGCGTGCGCTGTCCACACCGGTGCCGGGCAGCACCTGGTCTTCGACGAAGCGGTAGAGGTTGGTGGCGACTTGCAGTCGGTGGACTTGGGTGCGTGCGGTCATGTGAAAAACCTCGACGAGTGAGAGTGGGAAGCGGTCAGGCACGCCTGCCGGGTGCCAGCATGACTGGACTTTATTCGAATTTTTTGGGTTTATAAATAAGCAAGAAAGCTCTAAACCAGTGACTTTTTCGTAAAAGTTGCTGGCCTCAGGGCAGCTGCGCGCTGAGCTGGCGCGCGGCCTCCAGCACCGGCCTGACATGGCGCTCGTCGTAGCGGTGCGCCGGCATGGTCAGCGTGAGGGCCGCCGCAAGGCGGCCGTCGGCGTGGAACACCGGGGCCGAGATGCCGGCCAGCTCGGCGGCGCGGTCGCCGACGCCGGCGTAGTAGCCGCGCTCGCGGATCGCCGCATAGCGCTGGCGATCCTGGGCCGACAGGCCGGGGCCCAGGCCCTGGGCGCCGAAGGCCATCAGCACGCGCCCGCCCGCGCCGCGTTCGGCCGGCAGCAGGTCGCCGACGCGGACATGGTCGCGGATCGGCTGCGGCGAGTCCACGCGGTACAGGCACAGGCGGCTCAGCTGCGGCGCATGCCCTTGCAGCACATGGTAGGCCGCGCTTTCCTGGGTCTGCGCCACGAGCTGGCGCAGCACCGGCAGCACCAGGCGGTCCAGCGAGAACGAGGCCGCGTAGACGGCGTGCAGCCGCGCCACCTCGATGCCCAGCGCATAGCGTCCGTCGTCCAGCCGCAGGATCAGCTGTGCGTGCTCGAGCGAGGCCAGCAGGCGCAGCACCGTGCTCTTGTAGAGCCCGGTGCGCGCGGCCAGCTCGGCCAGGCCCAGGGCGTTGTCGCCGGTGCGGAAAGCGGCCAGCAGCGAGAGCGCGCGGTCCACGGCGGCGGCGCCGCCGGGGGCGGCTTGCTGGTCGGCCAGGGATTCGGTCTGGGCTTTGCGGGGCATGGTGGGAACTCCTGAGGCAGGGCCGGCCGCGGCTTGACAAGGCGGCCCAGGGTCTGCGAATATTTTGAAAGAAAGAACTATGTTCTATCTTACGGAATTTCTGGAGAACTTGCCATGCCCCCCAAACCCGAAATCCTGGTCAGCGAGGTCGGTCCGCGCGACGGCCTGCAGTCGGTCCAGGCCACCATGCCTACGGGCTACAAGTTCAGGTGGCTAGACGCCCTGGTCGCGGCCGGCCTGCGCGAGATCGAGGTCTGCTCCTTCGTTCCGCCGCGCCTGATGCCGCAGATGGCGGACGCCGCCGAGGTGGTGCGCCATGCGTTGACCCACCCCGGCCTCACGGTGCTGGCCCTGGTGCCCAACGCCAAGGGCGCCGAGGCGGCGCTCAGGGCCGGGGTGCACAAGCTCACCATCCCGGTCTCGGCCAGCCATGCCCACTCGCTGGCGAATGTGCGCAAGACCCCGGACCAGATGGTCGAGGTGGTGCGCGCCATCGCCCGCCTGCGCGACGACATTGCGCCGGGCGTGCAGATAGAAGCCGGCATCTCCACCGCCTTCGGCTGCACCCTCCAGGGCGAGGTGCCCGAGGACGAGGTGATCCGCCTCGCGGTGGCCTGCGTGGCCGCCGGTGCCGAAGAGGCCGGCCTGTCCGACACCACGGGCATGGCCAACCCGGCCCAGGTTCGGCGCCTGTTCTCGCGCCTGCGGGCCGAGCTCGGCGAGCGCGCCGGATCGGCCCATATGCACAACACGCGCGGCCTGGGCCTGGCCAATTGCCTGGCGGCCTGGGACGTGGGCGTGCGCAGCTTCGACGGCTCGCTGGGCGGCCTGGGCGGCTGCCCGCACGCGCCGGGCGCCTCGGGCAACGTGGTCACAGAAGACCTGGTGTTCATGTTCGAGGCCATGGGCGTGAGGACCGGCGTGAACCTGGAAAAGCTGATCGCCGCGCGCGAGCCGCTCAAGGCCGGACTGCCCGGCGAGCCGCTCTACGGCATGACACCCGAAGCCGGCCTGCCGCTGGGCTGGCAGCAGGAGGCGCGCCATGTCTGAGACCCAGTCCCTGCCCTACGCGGGCCTGCGCGTCGTCGAGTTCACCCACATGGTCATGGGCCCCACCTGCGGCATGGTGCTGGCCGACCTGGGCGCCGAGGTGATCAAGGTCGAGCCCGTAGGCCACGGACGCCATGGCGACGCCACGCGCCGGCTGCTCGGCTCGGGGGCCGGCTTCTTCCCCATGTTCAACCGCAACAAGAAGAGCCTGGCCCTGGACCTGCAGACGCCCGAGGGGCTGGAGGCCGTGCTGCGCCTGATCGCCACCGCCGACGTGGTCAGCGAGAACTTCAAGCCCGGCACCATGAGGAAGCTGGGCCTGGACTACGACAGCCTGAAGGCGCTGAACCCGCGCCTGATCTACGTCAGCCACAAGGGCTTCCTGCCCGGGCCCCACGAGCACCGCACGGCGCTGGACGAGGTGGTTCAGATGATGGGCGGCCTGGCCTACATGACCGGCCGCCCGGGCGACCCGCTGCGCGCGGGCACCAGCGTCAACGACATCATGGGTGGCATGTTCGGCGCCATAGGCGCGATGGCGGCGCTGGCCCAGCGCGAGAAGACCGGGCTGGGCCAGGAGGTGCAGAGCGCGCTGTTCGAGAACAACGTGTTCCTGGTGGCGCAGCACATGATGCAGTTCGCCGTCACCGGCCAGCCGGCCGCGCCCATGCCGGCGCGCATCTCGGCCTGGGCGGTCTACGACGTGTTCAAGGTCAGGGGCGACGAGCAGATCTTCCTGGCGGTGGTCAGCGACACCGCCTGGGCCCTGTTCTGCGACGCTTTCGGCTTCGCCGACCTGAAGCAAGACCCGCGTCTGAAGTACAACAACGAGCGCGTGCGGGCCCGCGACTGGATGATGCCGATCCTGCGCGAGCGCCTCGCGGCCTACAGCGCGGCCGAACTCGCCGCGGTGTTCGAGCGGCACGCCCTGCCGTTCGCGCCGATCACGCGGCCGCAGGACCTGCTGGACGACCCGCATCTGAACGCCACGGGCGGCCTGGCACCCATGGCGCTGCCGGACGGCCGCACCACCAAGACCGTGCTGCTGCCTCTCACGCTGGGCGGCCAGCGGCCGGGCCTGCGCCTGCCGCCGCCGAAGTTGGGCGAGCACAGCGCCGAGCTGCTGGCCGAGCTTGGATTCGGCGCGCAGAAGATCGATGAACTGCTGGCACAGGGGGTGGTGCAGCAGGCCTGAACCGCGGTCTGGTGTTGCGAAAAGGCTGCGGATGCGCTGGATCTTTGACTTTTATCCGCATAATCTGCGGCCATGGACAAACTCAAGGTTTTCGAGTCCTTCGTGTCCGTGGCCACCCGGGGCAGCCTGACGGCGGCCGCCAAGGCCGAGGGCGTGGCGCCCGCCATCATGGGACGGCGCCTGGACGCGCTGGAGGAGCACCTGGGTGTCAAGCTGCTGGTGCGCACCACGCGGCGCATCTCGCTCACGCACGAGGGCAGCGCCTTCCTCGAGGACTGCCAGCGCCTGCTGGCCGACGTGGCCAACGCCGAGGCCAGCGTCTCGGCCGGCGGCGTGCGCGCCAGCGGCCACCTGCGCATCACCGCGCCGGCCGGCTTCGGGCGCCGCCATGTGGCGCCGCTGGTGCCGCGCTTTCGCGAGCTGCACCCTGAGGTCACGATCTCGCTGAACCTCAGCGACCGCGTGGTCGACCTGGCCGGCGAGGGCTTCGACTGCGCGGTGCGCGTGGGCGACCTGCCGGACTCCTCGCTGGTCAGCGTACGCATGGCCGACAACCGGCGCCTGTGCGTGGCCACGCCCGACTATCTGCGCCGGCGCGGCACGCCGCGCCACCCCAACGAGCTGGCGCAGCACGACTGCCTGACCCTGTCCAGCGACGCCTCGCAGACGCGTGGCTGGGCGTTTCGCGTTTCGCGAAACGCCCTTGTGCGGAACCAGGACGGCGCCCTCTTGGGCGCGGGCGTTTCGCGCAACGCCCTTGGGCGGGACCAGGAGGGCGCCCTTTCGGGCGCGGGCCTGCCCGTGGAGGGTGGCGGTACCACCGAGGTGGTGCATTTCCGCCCCGGCGGGCCGCTGGACTGCTCGGACGGCCAGGTGCTGCACGACTGGTGCCTGGCCGGCTACGGCATCGCCTGGCGCAGCACCTGGGAGGTCGAGGCCGAGATCGCGGCCGGCCAGCTGGTGGCCGTGCTCGAGGAGTTCGCTGCGCCGCCCAACGGCATCTACGTGGTGTTCCCCCAGCGCAAGCACCTGCCGCTGCGCGTGCGCCTGTGGATCGACTACCTCAAGCACCATTACGGCCAGCCCGGCTTCTGGAAACGCGAGCCGCCTGCGCCACCCACCGGAGTTGAGACATGACCCTCGAAGCCCTGTTGGCCTACGCCCATATCCTGGCCTTCCTGACCATGGTGGTGTTCCTGTCCAGCGAGGCCGCCCTGTGCCGCGTCGAGTGGCTGAACGAGGCCGTGGTGCGGCGCCTGGCGCGCGTGGACCTGGTCTACGGCCTGTCGGCCGGCGCCGTGCTGCTGACCGGCCTGGCGCGCATCTATTTCGGCGCCAAGGGCAGCGGCTGGTACTGGAGCCACCCGCTGCTGCACCTCAAGCTCACGCTGTTCGTCGTCATCGGCCTGCTCTCGATCCGGCCCACCCTGATGTTCCTGCGCTGGCGGCGAGCGCTGGACGCCGGCGGCGGCCTGCCCGATGCCGGGCAGGTGCGGCGCGCGCGCCGCATGGTCATGGTCCAGGCCCATCTGCTGCCGCTGATCCCGCTGGCGGCGGTGTTCCTGGCGCGCTGACATGGCCCCCACGCTCGGCACTGACGTGTCCTCGCTGGCCTTGCAGCCCGGCGCCGGGCTGGGCGGCACTTAGAATCTGGCGATGCTCTCCGTCAAACAGGAATTGCTCGCCGCGCTCGCGGCCGAGCTGGAAAAACTCTCCCCCGGTGCCGGCTCCAAGGCGGCCTTCGAGTCACCCAAGGTGGCCGCGCATGGCGACCTGGCCTGCACCGCCGCCATGCAGCTGGCCAAGCCGCTCAAGGCGAACCCGCGCCAGCTCGCGCAGAGCCTGAGCGCCAGCCTGCAGACCACGACCCCGTTCATGACCTGGGTCGACGCCATCGACATCGCCGGCCCCGGCTTCCTCAACATCCGCCTCAAGCCGGCTGCCAAGCAGCAGATCGTGCGCGAGGTGCTGGCGGCCGCAGACCGCTTCGGCTTTCAGCCGGTGCGCGGCCAGCGCGTGCTGGTCGAGTTCGTCTCGGCCAACCCCACCGGACCGCTGCACGTGGGCCATGGCCGCCAGGCGGCCCTGGGTGACGCGATCTGCCACCTGTTCGAGACCCAGGGCTGGGACGTGCACCGCGAGTTCTATTACAACGACGCGGGCGTGCAGATCGGCACCCTGGCCACCAGCGTGCAGCTGCGCGCCAAGGGCTTCAAGCCGGGCGATCCAGAGTGGCCCGAGGCCGCCTACAACGGCGACTACATCGCCGACATCGCGGCCGACTTCATGGCCAGGAAGACCGTGCGCTCGGACGACCGCGAGTTCACCGCCTCGGGCGACGTCGACGACCTGGACGGCATGCGCCTGTTCGCCGTGGCCTACCTGCGCCACGAGCAGGACCTGGACCTCAAGGCCTTCGAGGTGCGCTTCGACCACTACTACCTCGAGTCCAGCCTCTACACCAGCGGCAAGGTCGACGCGGCGGTGCAGAAGCTGCGCGAGGCCGGCAAGACCTACGAGCATGACGGCGCGCTGTGGCTCAGGACCACCGAGTACGGCGACGACAAGGACCGCGTCATGCGCAAGGGCGACGGCTCCTACACCTATTTCGTACCCGACGTGGCCTACCACATCACCAAGTGGGAGCGCGGCTTCAGCAAGGTCGTCAACATCCAGGGCACGGACCACCACGGCACCATCGCGCGCGTGCGCGCCGGCCTGCAGGCCGTGGGCGCGGGCATCCCCGAGGGCTACCCCGACTACGTGCTGCACACCATGGTGCGCGTGATGCGCGGCGGCCACGAGGTCAAGATCTCCAAGCGCGCCGGCAGCTACGTCACGCTGCGCGACCTGATCGAGTGGACCAGCAAGGACGCGGTGCGCTTCTTCCTGCTCAGCCGCAAGCCCGACACCGAGTACGTGTTCGACATCGACCTGGCGCTGGCGCAGAACAGCGACAACCCGGTCTACTACGTGCAGTACGCCCACGCGCGCATCTGCTCGGTGCTCGCGGCCTGGCAGGACAAGGAAGGCGGCGACCTGGCCGCGCTGAAGGACGCCGAGCTCGGGGCGCTGGACAGCCCGGCCGCCCAGGCCCTGATGCTGCAGCTGGCCAAGTACCCCGAGATGCTGGCCGCGGCGGCGCAGGACTTCGCGCCGCACGACGTGAGCTTCTACCTGCGCGAGCTGGCCGCCAGCTACCACAGCTACTACGACGCCGAGCGCATCCTGGTCGACGACCAGGCCGTCAAGCGCGCGCGCCTGGCCCTGGTCGCCGCGACCGCCCAGGTGCTGCACAATGGCCTGGCGGTGCTCGGCGTGTCGGCTCCGAGCAAGATGTGAGGGCCCAGATGAGACGAGAGCAACAAGGCGGAACCTTCCTCGGTTTCATCGTCGGCCTGCTGGTGGGTCTGGGCGTGGCGCTGGCTGTGGCGATCTACGTGACCAAGATGCCCGTGCCCTTCTTGAACAAGAACCAGCCGCGCTCGGCCGACCAGGACGCGGCCGAGGCCAGGAAGAACAAGGACTGGGACCCGAACGCGCCGCTGTACGGCAAGAGCCCGGCGCGCTCCGCGCCGCCCGCGGCCAGCGGTCCCGTCGGCGCCGTGGTTCCCGCGCCGGCCCCTGCGGCCACGCCGGCGCCGGCGCCCGAGATCCCCATCCTGCGCGGCGCGGGTCCCAACGCGGCGCCCGCCGCCAAGCCGCCGGCGAGCCGGCCGGCCGCCTCGGCCGACCCGCTGGGCGACCTGGCGCGCGCCAAGGCGGGCGCCGCGACGGCCGACCCGTTCAGCTACTTCGTGCAGGCCGGCGCCTTCCGCACCCCCGAGGACGCCGAGGCGCACCGTGCCAAGCTCTCGCTGATGGGCGTGGAGGCGCGCGTGAGCGAGCGCGAGCAGGCCGGCCGCACGGTCTACCGAGTGCGCGTGGGCCCGTTCGACCAGCGCGATGCCGCCGAGCGCCTCAAGGAGCGGCTGGAGGGCAACGGCGTGGAGGCGGCCCTGGTGCGCGTGCAGCGCTGAGGAACTTCGGCCACCGGCCGGGCTCTGTGAGGAACAGGAGTGAATCAATCAATGAAACGTCGTGAATTTTCCATGGGGGCGGCCGCAGTCGCGCTGGCGGGTGTCCCGGCCCTTTCCTCGGCCCAGGCCTTCAAGCCGCGCGAGGGCAAGGACTACATCGAGCTGGACAAGCGCGTGCCGGTCGAGACCGGGGCCGGCAAGGTCGAGGTGATCGAGTTCTTCTGGTACAGCTGCCCGCACTGCAACGCCTTCGAGCCGGCCTTCGACGCCTGGGTCAAGGCCGCGCCCAAGGACGTGAGCGTGCGCCGCGTGCCGGTGGCCTTCCGCGACGACTTCGCGCCGCAGCAGCGCCTGTACTACACGCTGGAAGCCATGAACAAGCTCGAGGAGCTGCACCGCAAGGTGTTCCACGCCGTGCACGTGGAGCGCCAGGCGCTGAACCGCGACGAGACCATCCTGGCCTGGGCCGAGAAGCAGGGCCTGGACAAGGCCAAGTTTGCCGAGGTCTACAAGTCCTTCGGCGTGGCCAGCAAGCTGCGCCGCGCGGTGCAGCTGCAGGAGGCCTTCAAGGTCGAGGGCGTGCCCTCGCTGGGCATCGCGGGCCGCTACTACACCGATGGCTCGCTGGCCGGCAGCATGGAGCGCGCCCTGCAGGTGGTCAACTACCTGGTCGACGAGACGCGCAAGGGCCGCTGAGCGCGCGGCCAGGTCATGTCGAAAGCCCGCGATGCGGGCTTTTTCATGCGGCGGCGCCAGGTCTCCGCGGCCTGCGCCGCTACAATCGAGCAAGATTCATGCCCTTATGAAAACGCCCTACGCCAAGCACTTGCTCGCCCTGTCCCTGGTCCTTTGCGCGCTGCCTGCGGCCGCCGAGCGTGCCGACCGCGACAAGCCCATGAACATCGAGGCCGATACGCTGCGCTACGACGACCAGAAGCAGACCAGCACCTTCACCGGGCGCGTGGTCGTGACCAAGGGCACCATCGTCATGCGCGGCGCGCGGCTGGACGTGCGCCAGGACGCCGAGGGGCGCCAGTACGGCACTCTGACCGCCGAAGCCGGCCAGCGCGCCTTCTTCCGCCAGAAGCGCGGCGCGCCCGACGAGTACATCGAGGGCGAGGGCGAGGTCATCGACTACGACGGGCGCGCCGACAGCGTGCGCTTCACCCGCCGCGCCGAGTTGCGGCGCTACCGCGGCAGCACGCTGAACGACGAGATCACCGGCAACGTGATCGTCTACAACAACAGCACCGAGGTCTTCACCGTGGACGGCACGCCGCGCCCGGCCGGCGCCAGCGGCGCCGCCGCACCCGGCGGCCGCGTGCGTGCCATGCTGGCGCCGCGATCGGCCGCCTCGGCGCCGGCAGCGCCCCAGGGGACGCCGAACCTGCGCCCCAGCACCAGCCTGGGCGGGGAGCGCCCGTGACGGCGGTGGCGCGCTCCCACCCGGCGGCCACCGGGTCGCATGAGGCCGCCGGCGACGGGCGGCTCGAGGCCCTGCAGCTGCAGAAGTCCTACGGCAGCCGCAAGGTCGTGCACGACGTCTCGCTGTCGGTGAAAAAGGGCGAGGTCGTGGGCCTGCTGGGCCCCAACGGTGCGGGCAAGACCACCTCCTTCTACATGATCGTGGGCCTGGTGCGCGCCGACGCGGGCGAGATCCGCATCGACGGCCAAGCCGTGGCGCACATGCCCATCCACCGCCGCTCGCGCCTGGGCCTGTCCTACCTGCCGCAGGAGGCTTCCATCTTCCGCAAACTCAGCGTGGCCGACAACGTGCGCGCCGTGCTCGAGCTGCAGCGCGGCGCCGACGGCAAGCCGCTGGCCGACGCGGAGATCGAGCGCCGCCTCACGGACCTGCTGCAGGACCTGCGCGTCGAGCCCCTGCGCGACTCGCCGGCCGTGGCCCTGTCGGGCGGCGAGCGGCGCCGCGTCGAGATCGCGCGCGCCCTGGCGACCTCGCCGCGCTTCATCCTGCTCGACGAGCCCTTCGCCGGCATCGACCCGATCGCCGTGATCGAGATCCAGCGCATCATCGCCTTCCTCAAGAGCCGCGGCATCGGCGTGCTGATCACCGACCACAACGTGCGCGAGACGCTGGGCATCTGCGACCACGCCTACATCATCAGCGAGGGGCGGGTGCTGGCCCAGGGCACGCCGCAGGAGATCGTGAACAACGCCGAAGTGCGCCGCGTGTACCTGGGCGAGCACTTCCGCATGTAAGCGCCACAGGCCGTGCCATGAAACAGGGTCTCTCGCTGCGCGTTTCGCAGCACCTCGCGCTCACGCCCCAGTTGCAGCAGTCGATCCGCCTGCTGCAGCTGTCCACGCTGGAGCTGAGCCAGGAGGTCGAGCAGATGCTCGACGAGAACCCTTTCCTGGAGCTGGCCAACGACGAGGCGCCGCGCGAGGACTACGGCCTCGAGCAGGCCGACGCCGGGCCCAGCGCCGGAGATCGCCTGTCCGAGGCCGCGGCCGAGCCCGTCGGCACGGGTGCCGACGAGGGGCCCGCGGCGACAGTCGAGGCCGAGCTCGACGGCACCGAGAGCTGGGAGGGCGATGGCAGCGTGGAGCTCGCACCCGACGACAGCGAGTGGGGCGGCGATGCGCCGGCGCGCAAGCACAGCGATGACGACGAGGTGGCAGACGCCGGCGAGCTGGCGCGCAGCCAGGAGTCGCTGACCGAGTTCCTGCACCGCCAGGCCCTGGCGCTGCGCCTGTCCGAACTGGACCGTGCGGTCCTGCGCTTCCTGATCGAGTCGATCAACGACGACGGCTACCTCGAGGACTCGCTCGAGTCGCTGGCCGAGAGCCTGGCCGGGCGCGAGGACCTGGAGCAGTTCGAGGAGCTGGTGCACCGCTTCACGCTGGCGCTGTACCTGCTGCAGTCGCTGGAGCCCACCGGCGTGGGCGCGCGCAACTTGGCCGAATGCCTGAGCCTGCAGCTGCGTGCGCGCCTGGCCGAGGCGCCCGAGGACGCGGTGGCGCGCACCGCGCTGCGCATCTGCGCCCAGCCCATCGAGCTGCTGGCGCGGCGCGACATGCGCCGCCTGGTCCAGCTGTGCGGCGAGCCCGAGGCCGCGATCCGCGCCGCGATCGCCCTGATCGCCCGGCTCGAGCCCAAGCCCGGGCGGCGCTTCGTCGACGTGGAGCGCCAGGTGGTGGTGCCCGACGTGATCGTGGTCAAGACCGGACGCGCCTCGCAGCCGCAGTTTCGCGTGCAGCTCAACCCCGACGTGATGCCGCGCCTGCGCGTGCACGACATCTACGCCAACGCGCTGCGCGGTGGCCGCGGCGAGGGCCACCAGGCGCTGCAGCAGCGGCTGCAGGAGGCGCGCTGGTTCATCAAGAACATCCAGCAGCGCTTCGACACCATCCTGCGCGTGGCCAACGCCATCGTCGAGCGGCAAAAGAGCTTCTTCGTGCACGGCGAGCTCGCCATGCGCCCGTTGGTGCTGCGCGAGATCGCCGACGAACTGGGCCTGCACGAGTCCACCATCTCGCGCGTCACCACCGCCAAGTACATGGCCACGCCCTACGGCACCTTCGAGCTCAAGTATTTCTTCGGCTCGGCCCTGGGCACCGAGGCCGGTGGCAACGCCTCGAGCACGGCGGTGCGCGCCCTGATCAAGCAGTTCGTCGCCTCCGAGAGCCCCAAGAAGCCGCTGTCCGACAACCAGATTTCCGACATGCTCAAGGAGCAGGGCATAGAGTGCGCGCGCCGCACCGTGGCCAAGTACCGCGAGGCGCTGCGCATCGCGCCCGCCAACCTCAGAAAAGCCCTGTAAGGATGGCCCCCACGCTTGTCACTGCGTGTACTGCGCTGCCCCCCGAGGGGGCCTTCGCGCCTTGGGGCGGCCCGGCGGCGCTCAATACATGAATCAACTACAACTTTTTCTTCCGTGCGCCGCCGGCGTCGAGGGCTTGCTGGCCGACGAGGTGCATGCACTGACCGGTCTTACCGGCCAGGACTTGCTGACCGGCCGCGGCGGCGTGCTGGCGCGCGCCTCCTGGCGCGACGCGATGCTTCTCAACCTGCACAGCCGCCTGGCGCAGCGCGTGCTGGTGCAGCTGGCGCAGCGCCCCTACCGCGGTGAGGCCGACCTTTACGAGGCGGCCGCCGGCGTGGCCTGGGAGATCTGGTTCACCACCAAGCAGAGCTTCAAGATCGAGATCACGGCCCAGCACAGCCCGCTCAAGAGCCTGAACTTCGCAGCGCTCAAGATCAAGGACGCGGTGGCCGACCGCTTCCGCAACAAGGGCGGCGTGCGGCCCGACGTGGACACGCGCTGGCCCGACGTGCGCATCTATGCCCACCTGACCTCGGACCAGGCCACGCTCTACATTGACACCTCGGGCGAGCCGCTGTTCAAGCGCGGCTGGCGCGAGGACAAGGGCGAGGCGCCGCTCAAGGAAACGCTGGCCGCCGCCATGATCGCGGCCAGCGGCTGGGACCAGCAGTGCGCCGACGGCCTGCCGCTGTACGACCCTTGCTGCGGCAGCGGCACCATCGCCATCGAGGCCGCGCAGATCGCCTGCGGCATCGCGCCCGGCGGCCTGCGGCGCTTCGGCTTCGAGAAGCTGCTGCCGTTCCAGCCCCATGTCTGGCAGGCGCTCAAGGCCGAGGCCCAGGCCGCCGTCCATGCCCCCGTGGCGCCGGTGTTCGGCAGCGACGTGGCGCACCGCATGGTCGACTTCGCCCAGCGCAACGCCGAGCGCGCCGGCGTGAGCCATGCCGTGCAGCTGCGCGGCGGCGACGCGCTGCAGCGCATGCCGCCCAGCGAGCGGCCCGGCGTGATGCTGCTGAACCCGCCCTATGGCGAGCGCATCGCCGCCGCCGGCGTGGCCGGCCGCGGCCGCGAGGGCTTCCAGCCCGGCGCCCTGGCCTTGTCCCGCACTGCGCGCGCCGGCCGCGAGACCGCGCAGACCGACGACGGCGGCGACTTCTTCCTGCAGCTGGCCGCGCACTGGAAGAAGCACTACAGCGGCTGGACCGCCTGGATGCTGACCCCCGACCTCAAGCTGCCGGGCCGCATGCGCCTGAAGGAGTCGCGCCGCGTGCCGATGTGGAACGGCCCGATCGAATGCCGGCTGTTCCGTTTCGACCTGGTCCAGGGATCCGCCCGTGACAAGCCTGCCGCCGAGTCTGGTCGTACTTGATACGAATATCGTGCTGGACACCTTCGTGTTCAGCGACCAAGCGGCCCTGCCGCTGCGCGAGCGCTTGCAGGACGGCGGTCTGCAGTGGATCGCCGACGCCGCCATGCGCGAGGAGCTCGCGCGCGTGCTCGGCTACCCGCAGATCCGGCCGCGCCTGGCCTACTACGCCCTCGACGCCGCCCAGGTGCTGGCGGCCTTCGACCGCCACGCCCGCATCCTGCCCACGGCGCCCCGGGCCCAGGTGGTCTGCAAGGACCCCGACGACCAGAAGTTCATCGACCTGGCCGTGGCCCACCGGGCCTTGCTGCTGAGCAAGGACCGCGCCGTGCTGCGCCTGACGCGCCGGCTGCTGGCGCTGCAGGTTCCGACCGGCCGGACCATGGGCTGCGTTCAGGCGGCCTGATCGGCGCGGGCCAAGGCCATCAGCTGTGCCGCCGCGCCCAGCCGCTGCACGTCGCGCCCCCAGCGCCGCTGGGCCGGCAGGCGCCGCATCCAGGCCATGCGCTGCGCGCTCAGGCGCAACTCGGCGCGCACCTCGGGGCCCATCTGGTCGAGCCGGCGCCGCCACAGCGCCGCCGCCTGGGGCAGGGCGCCGGCCTCGTGCAGCAGTACGGCGGTGGCGTGCAGGTAGCTGAGCCAGTCGCGCGCCTGGCACTGCGCCAGGCTCAGCGCCAGGCGCGGGTCGTCCTCGAAATCGATGTAGCCGATCGCCCCGTCCGGGCAGCGCACCAGGTTGCGCGCGAAGGCCTGGCTCAGGCAGCTGCCGCGCGCATGCACCAGGGCGATCGCGTCCAGCCCGTCCTGCCACAGCGGCAGCAGCGCGGCCGCACCCTGGGCCACGGCCTGGTCCATTTCCTGGCCCAGGCTGCGCGCGGCCTGGCCCGGCGCGCCCAGGTCGGCCAGCAGCAGGCCGTCGGCCTGCTGGGCCAGCACCTCGGGCACGCGCAGGCCCAGGGCCCAGAGTTCGCGCAGGCGCTGGGCCTCGCGCGCGATCGCGGCTTCGCCGCCCAGGTTGGGCACCGGTCGCAGCACGCCCAGGCGCAGCAGGCCCGCCAGCGCGCCCATCAGCCAGTAGCGCCAGCGCCCATGGCGCGGCCCGGCTTTCTTGATCCAGGCGGTGCGGCCGTCGGGCAGCAGGTGGCGGGCCACGGTGCCGGGCTGCATGGGCAGGCTGTGGGACAGGAACCGGGCGTGCATCTCGCGATCCCCTTGCACCGGCCCGGCGCCGCTCGTGGCCTGAGTCTGCAGCATGCGAGGTCTCCTTCACGCCATGGAATGTTCTTGCCGGGCATTGCCGGCTACACTGCGCGCAAGCCCGGATGGCCGCATCATAAAGAACAATACCGGCCGCCCCTTCGACCTACCTGCCCCCCGCCATGAC